>JBBKVZ010000190.1:0-9138 GCA_037968715.1 Pseudomonas sp. | reverse complement strand
GAAGAGCGGTGCGCTTCGGCCTGATCCGCCACTTGGTAGCTCATGCCCGGCTGCAAGACAAACACGCGGCCATCTTCCAGTTCGGTGTGCAACTCACCTTCCAGGCAGAGCAAAATGTGCCCTTTGCAACACCAATGGTCAGCCAGATAACCGGCGCTGTATTCGACCATGCGCACCCGCACGTTGGCGAACTGGCAGGTGCGCCAGTAAGCCGTGCCGGACTCACCGGGGTGCACGCTCGGCGTGATGCTTGCCCAGTCGGTGGTGCCGAAAGGGATGCCGTTGATGTCCATTGAGCTCTCCGTGCGGGCTATGCGGCGTTGTTTAGTCGCGCTCAAGTGCCAGGGCTACGCCTTGGCCGCCACCGATGCACAGGGTGGCGAGGCCTTTCTTGGCGTCACGCTTGAGCATCTCGTGCAGCAGGCTGACCAGTACCCGGCAGCCTGACGCACCGATTGGGTGGCCCAGCGCAATGGCGCCGCCGTTGACGTTGACCTTGCTGGCGTCCCATTGCAGTTCTTGACCCACGGCCAAGGCTTGCGCGGCGAAAGCTTCGTTGGCTTCGATCAGGTCCAGTTGTTCAATGCTCCAGCCGGCTTTGGCCAAGCAGCGTTGAGTCGCGGACACCGGGCCAATGCCCATGATGGCTGGGTCGACGCCAGCATTGGCGTAGGCGGCTATTTTGGCCAGCACTGGCAGGCCGAGAGCCTTGGCCTTGGCGGCGCTCATCAGTAATACGGCGGCGGCGCCGTCATTCAGGCTGGAGGCGTTGCCGGCAGTCACCGAACCGTCTTTTTTGAAGGCTGGCTTGAGCTTGCTCAAAGATTCGGCAGTGGTGCCGGCGCGCGGTTGTTCGTCGGTGGCGAAGGACAGCGGATCGCCTTTACGCGACGGGATCAAAATTGGAGTGATTTCATCAACAAAACGCCCAGCCTCGATGGCGGCCACAGCTTTTTGCTGCGAGGCGGCGGCGAAAGCGTCCTGCGCTTCACGGCTGATGCTGTACTTGTCGACTAGATTCTCGGCGGTGATGCCCATGTGGTAATCGTTGAAGGCATCCCACAGACCATCGGTAATCATCGTGTCGATGATCTTGGCGTGGCCCATACGCAAGCCAGTACGGGCGCCGGGCATCACGTAGTTGGACAGGCTCATGTTCTCTTGGCCGCCGGCGATGATCACTTCGGCATCCCCGCAACGGATCGCTTGTGCGCCCAAGTGCAGGGCTTTAAGGCCCGAGCCGCAAACCTTGTTGAGGGTCATGGCGGGCACAGCATGGGGCAGGCCGGCTTTGATCGCCGTTTGCCGGGCCGGGTTTTGGCCGGCGCCGGCAGTCAGCACTTGGCCGAAAATCACTTCATCGACCAAGGCTGGATCGAGGCCGGTTTGCGTGATGAGTTGGCGGATTACAGCCGCGCCCAGATCCACAGCACTAACATTGGCCAGGGCACCCTGGAAGCTGCCGATTGCGGTACGGGTGGCGGCGACGATAACGACTTCTTGCATGACCAGATTCCTCATGGCGGCGGAGTGCGGTCAGTGACTGACCCATATGGGTTCAATGGTCGCACAGTGAACGCTGACGAGCCAATCGCCAGCGCTCTAGCGCGGCGGTAAACCCATGCGCCGGCGGGCACGCAAGCTGGCGCCGTCGCGCACGGCCCAGCGCAGCACGGGGGCGAGGCTGTGCACGCCGGCGCGAATTAGCGGCCGCTGCCAGGCTGCTTGTTGCAAGCCCAGCTGCTGTTGGGTCCAGTCCGGCAGCAGGTCGATGCCAGCCTGCATAAACAACCGCGAGACCGGCGCGGCGGTGCGACTGGGCGCTGGCGCGTTGAGCAAGATCTGGCAGATTTCTCGCGTGCGCTGGTCGCAGACGAGCTGTGGACGCATGACTGTTAGGTAGTTGGCCACCGCTTGCCGCGAGCGTGGCACATCGCGCGCGCCTAAGCGTTCAGCGACGATAGCGATCTCGGCGTAGTAGCGATCCTGTTCGGCGCCACTGAGCGTGGGGTTGCAGTAGCGCAAGTAACTGGCGAGAAAGCACGACACCTCGGCCACATGCACCCATGTCAGTAGCGCTGGGTCACTGGCGGCATAGGTGCGGCCGTCGGCGGTGGTGCCGCTGACTTTCAGGTGAATATTGCGCACCTTGTCGATGAGCCAGTCGACCGAGGCGGTCGGCGCAAAGCTGGTGCCAGCCACAAACTGGCCGGTGCGGCGCAGGCGGCCGAGCATGTCTTGCCGGAAATTGGAGTGCTCCCACACGCCAGCCAATGCCAGCGGGTGGAGCATTTGCAGTAACAGCGAGCCGATGCCGCCGACTAGCATGCTAGTGAAATCGCGGTGCACTTCCCAGGGCATTGAGTGCGGACCGAACAGGCCCGGATCGCCTTTGGGGTTTTCGTAATCAATCTGCCCCAGCGACAGACCGCTGAGACTCATGACGCGGGCTTCGATACGGCGGCGCAGCGCTTGCAAAGTGTGCTTCCTTAAAAGTGTGCTTCCTTAACGGTTCAGGCGTTGCTCGATCAGGCCTTCGACCACGCTTGGGTCGGCCAGGGTCGAGGTGTCGCCGAGGGTGTCCAGTTCATTACAGGCGATCTTACGTAGAATACGCCGCATGATCTTGCCCGAGCGGGTTTTCGGCAGGCCAGGCGCCCATTGCATCAATTCGGGTTTGGCGAAGCTGCCGATTTCCTTGGCGACCAAACTCAGCAACTCCTTGCTTAGCGCGTCGCTCGGCTCGACGCCGTTCATTAAGGTGACGAAGGCGTAAATACCTTGGCCCTTAACATCGTGCGGGTAGCCGACCACGGCGGCTTCAGCCACGGCATCGTGCAGCACTAAGGCGCTTTCCACTTCGGCGGTGCCAATGCGGTGGCCGGAGACGTTGATTACGTCATCCACCCGGCCGGTGATCCAGTAGTAACCATCCTCGTCGCGGCGCGCGCCGTCGCCACTGAAGTAGTAACCGGGGTAGGGCTTGAAGTAGGTGTCGATCATCCGCTGGTGATCGCCGTAGATGCTGCGGATCTGCCCCGGCCAGCTGGCCTTGATGGCCAGTACGCCAGAGCCTGCGCCGTCGATGAGCACGCCGTTATCGTCAAGCAGTACCGGTTGCACGCCGAAGAACGGCCGGGTCGCCGAACCCGGCTTAAGCAGGGTGGCGCCGGGCAGCGGGGTGATCATGATGCCGCCGGTTTCGGTCTGCCACCAGGTGTCGACGATTGGGCAACGCATCTCGCCGACCACGTGGTAATACCACTCCCAGGCTTCTGGGTTGATTGGCTCACCGACCGAGCCGAGCAGGCGCAGGCTGCTGCGCTTGGTACTTTTCACCGGGCCATCGCCCTCGCGCATCAGGGCGCGCAGGGCGGTGGGCGCGGTGTAGAAGATATTCACCTGATGTTTGTCGATCACCTGCCAGAAGCGCGAGCTGTCCGGGTAATTTGGCACGCCTTCGAAGATCAGCGTGGTGGCGCCGTTAGCCAGCGGGCCATAGACGATGTAGCTGTGACCCGTGACCCAGCCGACATCGGCGGTGCACCAGTAGACATCACCATCGTGATAGTCGAACACGTACTTGTGAGTCATCGCGGCCTGCAGCAGGTAGCCGCCGGTGCTGTGCAGTACGCCCTTGGGTTTGCCGGTGGAGCCTGAGGTGTAGAGGATAAACAGCGGGTCTTCGGCATCCATCGGCTCTGCCGGGCAGTCGTTGCTGACCTCTTTGAGTGCTTGGTGATACCAGAGGTCACGGCCCTCGACCCAGTCGATCTGGCCCTGAGTGCGTTCGACCACTATCACGCTGCTAACCGCCGGACAGCTCTGTAGCGCTAGGTCGACGTTGGCTTTGAGGGGCACATATTTGCCACCGCGCACGCCCTCATCGGCGGTGATCACCGTGCGGCAGTCAGCATCCAAAATTCGGTCACGCAGGGCGTCTGGAGAAAAACCGCCGAACACCACCGAATGCACCGCGCCGATGCGTGTGCAGGCGAGCATGGCGTAGGCCGCTTCGGGGATCATTGGCATGTAGATGCACACCCGGTCGCCTTTTTGCACGCCGCGCTGCTTGAGCACGTTGGCCAAGCGGCAGACATGACTGTGCAGCTTGTTGTAGGTGATGTTGGCCGACTCGGCAGGGTTGTCGCCCTCCCAGATGATGGCGATTTGCTCGCCACGGCTGGGCAGATGACGGTCGATGCAGTTGACGCTGACATTCAAGCGTCCGCCCTTGAACCATTCGGCGTGGCCGCTGGCCATGTCGCTGGAGAGCACGCGATCCCAAGGCTGCTGCCAGTCGAGAAAGGCCTTGGCTTGCTCAGCCCAGAATAGTTCTGGTTGCTCGATGGATTGCTGATACAGGCGCAGGTAATCCTCGTCGTTGAGCAGGGCGCGCTGGCGCACAAAATCGGTAACGGGGTGGGTGCTAATCTCGAACATGCTTGAGGTCCTTTATTGTTGTTTGGCCGCAATATCGACAAGAGTGGGCCAAGCAGTGCTCCGGTTCAAGGTTTGGGCGTGGAGGCGAGCATTGGCTAACCAATGAAAACGCCGGCGCGAACTGTTGTTCGGGCCGGCGTGGATGGCTCTGGTGCTAGCGTTAACCGCGGTGACGGCCACGGAAATAGTCGATCAGGCCCTGAGTGGAAGCATCTTCAGCCGATTCTGGCTCCCAGCTGGTCATGCGCTGGTAGACGTTCTTGCCCATTTCCTTGCCCAGTTCGACGCCCCATTGGTCGAACGCGTTAATGCCCCAGACCACGCTCTGCACAAAGACTTTATGCTCATACAGCGCCACCAGTGCGCCGAGGCGCCGTGGACTGATGCGGTCGAGCACTAGGGTGTTACTCGGACGATTACCCGGAATCACTTTGTGCGGTGCCAAGCGTTGCACTTCAGCTTCGGCTAGGCCTTTATTGCGCAGCTCTGTTTCGGCTTCTGCGCGGGTTTTCCCGAGCATTAATGCTTGGCTCTGCGACAGGCAGTTGGCATACAGCCACTGGTGATGGTCGGCCACCGGGTTGTAGCTGACCACCGGCACGATAAAATCGGCCGGAATAAGCTCGGTGCCCTGGTGCAGTAACTGGTGATAGGCGTGTTGACCATTACAGCCTACGCCACCCCAAATAACCGGGCCGGTGCTGCTGGAGACCGGCGTGCCGTCATGCCGCACGCTTTTGCCATTGGACTCCATATCCAACTGCTGCAAGTGCTTGGTGATATTGCGCAGGTAATGGTCATACGGCAGGATCGCATGGCTCTGCGCGCCCCAGAAATTGCCGTACCAAACGCCCAGCATACCCAGCAGCACCGGCATGTTGCGTTCCAGTGGAGCACTCTGAAAGTGCTGATCCATGCTGTAGGCGCCGGCCAGCAGTTCTTTGAAGTTGGACATGCCAATCGCCAAGGCAATCGGCAAACCAATCGCCGACCACAGCGAGTAACGTCCGCCAACCCAGTCCCACATCGGGAAGATGTTTTCGGCGTGAATACCAAACTCCAGCGCTGCTTCGCGGTTACTCGACACGGCAATAAAGTGCCGATGCAAGCCTTCTTCCGTGCCACCCTGCGCCAAATACCAAGCCCGCGAGGCTTGCGCATTTTTTAGGGTTTCCAGGGTGCTGAAGGTTTTTGACGAAACAATAAATAGCGTGGTTTCTGCACGCAACTCGCCGGCCAGTTCAAAGAACTCACTGCCGTCGATATTGGCTAGGTAATGGCAGCTGACCCCTTTTTGCGCAAACGGCAGCAAGGCTTCCGAGACAAGTTGTGGACCTAGGAAGGAACCACCGATACCAATGTTAACGATGTCGGTGATGGGTTTTTCGCTGTAGCCGCGCCACAAGCCGTTATGAATCAGGCTGACCAGTTCAGTCATTTGGTTGAGTACGCGGTGCACTTCGGGCATTACGTTAATGCCGTTAACGTCGAGCCGATCACCAATAGGGCGACGTAAGGCCGTGTGCAACGCTGGGCGGCCTTCAGAGCTGTTTACCAGTTCGCCATCAAACAGGGCGCGCGTGGCTTGTTCTAGGCCACACTCGCGAGCAAGTTCCACCAGTAGGCGGCGGGTTTCGTCGTTAATCAGGTTTTTCGAGTAGTCAAGAAACAGGCTGCTGCTGCTCATTGAGAAATCGCTGAAACGCTGTGGATTCTCGGCAAACGCCTGGCGTAGGTTGAAGTGCTGCATCTCCTCGCGATGGCGGCGAAGTGCCTGCCAAGCGGGCAAAAGGGTGGCGTCAAGCGGGTTTTGGTAGTGCGCCATAGTGCCAACTTCCTTGATTGATATGCGGTTTCAGACATTAAGCTGCCCGCTGAGTTCCGAGCGTGGCTTGTAGTGGGCAACGGACGGCTTACAGCGCCAATCGACGCGGCCCTAAGCCTCTTGTATCAGTATTGCGTTACCGGTCTCGCGCAGTGCGTTGCTCAGGACCCTATAAAGTGCATGCGGCGGCGAATTTGCCAGCCGCACTAAAGCTGATCAAGCGGCAGAATTATGGTTCTAGCAGTTTTTTACGCTCGACCAGCAGGTTGTCGATCAATCGTGTTGTGCCGATAAAGGCTGCAACCAGGATCACCAGATGTTGATCTTCTGGGCTAGCCGTTGTCAGATGATTGGCTTCGCGAATTTCCAGGTAGTCAGGTCGAAAACCTGCCGCTTGCAGCGCCTCGGTGCCGGCCGTAATCAGCGTGCTGAAATGACTCTCGCCGGCCTGAATGGCCTCGGCCATGCCACTGAGAATACGGTAAATCGTTGGCGCTGCGCTGCGCTGCTGCTCATCGAGATAGCCGTTGCGCGAGGACAGCGCTAGGCCGTCAGGAGCACGCACCGTGGGTTCACCAATGATCTGGATGGGCATGTTCAGGTCGCTGACCAGCGTGCGGATTACCGCTAATTGCTGAAAGTCTTTTTGCCCGAAAATGGCCAGGTCTGGCTGGACCATATTGAACAGTTTGCACACTACGGTGGCGACACCCTCGAAATGCCCAGGACGGCTGGCGCCGCATAAGCCTTCAGAGACACCGGACACGCTGATGCGGGTTTTCCCGGTCAGGCCGTGGGGGTAAATCTCTTCGGTGGTCGGTGCGAAGAGCAAATTACAGCCCGCTTGCAACAGACGCTCTTTGTCCGCTTCTAGGGTGCGCGGATAGCTAGCGAGGTCTTCTTGGGGGCCAAACTGCAGCGGATTGATAAAAATGCTGGCCACCACAAAGTCGACCCGCTGGCTGGCTTTTTCAATCAGCGCGGCGTGGCCTTCATGCAAATTGCCCATGGTCGGCACAAAGCCAATGCGCTTGCCTTCATTGCGAGCGTGGGTCACTGCGGCGCGCAACTCGCGCACCGTTCTAACTATGTTCATGCACTAAAGTCCGTATTCATGCCGAGAAGCTGTGTTCAGCGGCGGGGAAGGTGACGGCTTTGACGGCTTGCACGTAAGCGCTCAAGGCGGCGGCAATTGAGTCTTGGCCGGCCATAAAGTTTTTCACAAACTTAGGGCTGCGACCGCTGAGGGCTAAGCCCAGCATGTCGTGTAACACCAGCACTTGACCGTCGGTAGCACTGCCAGCACCAATACCGATGACGGGTATTTTAACTGCTTGGCTAATTTCCTCGGCCAGGCTGCTGGGTACGCATTCGAGCAGCAGCATGCAGGCGCCAGCTTGCTCAAGGGCGATGGCATCTGCGCGCATCTGCCGGGCTTGGGCCTCTTGGCGGCCTTGCACTTTATAACCGCCAAGAATGTTTACCGCTTGTGGTGTTAGCCCCAAGTGCGCGCACGCTGGAATGCCGCGTTCGGCCAGCAAGCGAATAGGCTCAGCCAGCCAGCCAGCGCCTTCAAGCTTGACCATATGTGCACCCGCTTGCATTAACGCTGCGCAGTTATGCAGGGTTTGCTCGGTGGTGGCGTAAGCCATAAAGGGCAGGTCAACCAGAATCAAGGCACCTTGGTTGCCGCGCTTAACCCCGGCAACATGGTAGGCCATGTCGGCTACGGTCACGGGCAGTGTGCTGTCATGGCCCTGCAGGACCATGCCAAGGGAGTCGCCAACCAACAATACATCGACACCCGCCTGGCTTGCCGCGTGGGCAAAGGTGGCGTCATAGCAGGTCAGCATGGCAATTTTCTCACCGCTCTGCTTGAGGCTCTGCAGGGTGGTCAGGGTAGTGTCAGACATGGAAAGCGTCCTCTTCTGCGCAGGCGCAGGGCAACGGGACGCCTATAGTCCTGATGGCGCGCCGGGAAGTCAATTGTAGGTGTTACCGAGTTGTTACTGGCGTTACCGCTATTTGGGGTGCTAAACCGAGGGAATCGCTGAGTTGCTCAAGACCTGTGAATGGGCAGGCGGCGAGTAACGCGTCTAAAGTGCGGCCGTCGGGCAGGTTCAGCGGGCCAGAAATTTCGGCAAGTGGATAGAGTACAAATGCTCGTTCTTGCAGGTGGTAATGCGGCACCCGCAGGCGTGGCTCATCCAACAAACGTTGGCCAAATAGCAGAATATCTAAGTCCAAGGTGCGCGGGCCCCAACGTTCGGCTTTGCGTACGCGGCCTTGCTGGCGTTCGATGTGCTGCAGGGCGTCGAGCAGAGCCAGTGGCTCCAGCGCGCAATCGAGCTGGGCGACGGCATTTACGTAACGCGGCTGGTCCGCTGGGCCTAGGGGATCGCTGGCATAAAAAGACGACACTGCACGCAATTGTGTGTGCGGCAACTGCGCGAGCGCGTGCAGCGCTGCCCGCAATTGCTGCAGAGGCTCGGCCAAGTTGCTGCCTAGGCCAATATAAACCGTCTCGCTCATTCGCTGCTGGCAGTATCGGTGGCTGGCCCGCGACGCTTACGGTTGCCACCGCGGCGCTTTTTGCGCGCGGGCGCGGCGCCACCCTCTTCAGCTTTGGCTGCGAGGTTGCGAATCATGCTGCGTCGCTCACTGTCGCTAACTTCTTGGTAGTCCGTCCACCAGTCGCCCAGGCCACCAGTTTGTTCCCCAGCATCTTCACGCAGCAGGAGGAAGTCGTAGCCGGCGCGAAAGCGTGGGTTCTCCAAGAGTAAATCGGCACGCTTGCCTTGGCGGCGCGGCAGGCGCTCTTGCATATCCCATATCTCTCGAATTGGGATGGTGAAGCGCTTGGGAATAGC
>JBBKVZ010000189.1:0-4103 GCA_037968715.1 Pseudomonas sp. | reverse complement strand
GCGCAATTGGCCGACTGGGCCCACGCGCAACACGGCCATATCGACATTCTGGTGAATAACGCCGGCATGGCCATGCAGGGCAGCCCGGAGCCATTCGCGGCCGTGGTGGATATGGACTTAGCCACCTGGAATCTGTCGCTGGCGCGCAACCTGACCAGTGCCTTTTTGCTCACCCGCGCCCTGTTGCCGGGCATGCAGGCCCGTGGTTACGGGCGCATCGTGCATATCAGCTCGACCACCGGCACCCGCGGCAGCAACCCCGGCGAGGCGGCCTACAGTGCGGCCAAGGCGGCCATGTTGGGGCTGAACATGAGCTTGGCGCTGGAGGTCGGCAAGCAGGGCATCACCGTCAACAGCGTGGCGCCGGGTTGGATCGCCACCGGCTCCTCCACCGAAGAAGAGCGCATTGCCGGCACTTTCACGCCCATCGGCCGCGCTGGCCGGCCGGAAGAAGTGGCGGCGGCAGTGGCGTTTTTAGCCTCGCCGGAGGCCAGTTACATCACCGGCGAGGTTCTGATTGTCGATGGTGGTAATTGTCTAATCGAAAATAAGGCTCCGTAGGTTGGGTTAGCAGCGCCAGCAAAAACTGCAAATCAACACATTATTCGAGCGCTGCGTAACCCAACGCAACGCCGGCAACAGCCACAACCCCGTTGGGTTACGGCGCACGGAAAGCTGCGGCATTGCGCTTTGCCGGTATGCGCCTAACCCAACCTACGACTCGCTCAGATATTCGCTCGTCACCCGGAGAACCCCATGCACAACTGCTTACTGACCCTTAGTCAATTGCCCGCTCCACCGTTGAGGGCTTGCTAAGCCATGGCCGAGAACCTGCAAGAACAGCTCTATCAAAATATTCGCGCCGGCCTGTTGAGTGGGCGTTTCCAGCCGGGTGAGCGGCTGAAGATTCGCGACTTGGCCGCCGAGTGGGGCACCAGCCCGATGCCGGTGCGCGCCGCCTTGCAACGGCTGGTGGCCGAGGGCGCGTTGGAGGGCGAAGCGCAGCGCTCGCTGCGGGTGCCGGCGATGACCCGGGCGCGCTTCGAGCAATTGTTGCCGGTGCGCTGTAACCTCGAAGGCCTGGCTGTGGAGTTGGCCGCTGCGCGTATCAGCAAGGCGGAGTTGGCGACCTTGCAGGGTTGCATCGAGCGTATGCAAGTGGCCCTGCATGGGCGCGACGTGCAGGCCTATCTGGCCGATAACAGCCAGTTTCACCTGACCCTGTATAAGGCCTGTGACAATCCGGTGTTGCTGCGGCTAATTGAGTCGCTGTGGCTGCAGGTCGGGCCGTTTTTCAATCGGCTGTTCACAGAGGCCGACCTGTCGCTGCGCCTCAATGATTTTCATCAAAATGCCTTTAACGCACTGCAAGCCGGCGATGGCAAAGCAGCGCGGGCGGCGATCGAACAGGACCTGAATTATTTTGGCCAGTTCTTACTCAATTTGCTCAGTCTGGAGTAGCCATCGCCAGGTCATCATAAGCGCCGCGCAGGTTGGCGGCGGCTAACTACACTTGGAGGAGTAAGTTAGTTATTTCGTTAAAGGATTGCTCAGATGCAAGACTACAGCAGCATGCGTTTTCTGGTTGTTGATGACTTTTCCGACTTTCGCATGACGGTTAAGGGCATGTTGCGTGACATGGGGGCACCCAACGTGGAAACGGCCGATTGCGGCGAAGAAACCCTCAAGCTGTGTCGGCATAAGCGCTACGACATCATCTTGCATGACTACAACCTCGGCAGCGGCAAGAATGGCCAGCAGGTCCTAGAAGAGTTGCTGATCGGCAAACTGATCAGCCACCAGTGCATCTTCGTCATGGTTACCGCCGAGAGCAGTCAGGCCATGGTCCTCAGCGCGCTGGAACATGAGCCGGATGCCTACCTGACTAAGCCGTTTAACAGCGCCAGTCTGATCCAGCGGCTGGACAAACTGGTGGAGCGCAAGGCGACGCTGAAGCCGATTTTACAGGCACTGGACAAGCAAGATTACGCCGCCGTGTTGGCCGCCTGTAGCAGCCTCAGTCAGCAGGACAAGCGTTATGCGCCCTTGTGTCAGCGCTATCAGGCCGGGGCGCTGCGTGAGCTGGGCCGCCTCGATGAGTTGCAAACGCTGCTGACCGGCGTCATGGCCGAGCGGGCCGTGCCTTGGGCCTGTATGGCCATGGGCGCGTTGCTGCAGGTGCGCGGGCAATATCCGCAGGCGGCTGAGGTCTATGAGCAAGCGTTACAAAGTTTTCCTATGCTGCCGGGCTTGTACGATGGTCTGGCCGCCGCGCTGAAGGCGCAGGGCAACAGCAAGCGCGCCCAAGAGGTGCTGCAGCAAGCGGTTAAGTTGTCGCCGCTGGCCATTCGCCGGCAGATGCAACTGGGTAAATTGGCCCTGGATAACGAAGATTTTGCCAGCGCCTCCAAGGCCTATCGGCAAGCGGTGGAGCAGGGCCGTACCTCGAGCCTGAAAAGCGCCGAAAACTACCTCGGCTTGAGTCAGGCGCTAACCAGTCAAGCCGGTGATGGCAGCTTGGATAAACGCGTGCAGACCGACATCAACCAAACCATCGGCGAGCTGCAAAAGAGTTACAGCGACGACCCGGCAGTGCAGGTGCGCGCGCGCCTGATGCACGCGCAAAGCCTGAGCAAGTCCGGCGATGCCGCCCAAGCCAAGCAACTCACTGCCGACGCCATGAGCCGACTGGCCGAGTTAACGCAGTTTTTCTCGGCCGAAGTTGCCCTGCAGGTGGCGGGTCAGTTGCGCGACCTCGGCCAGCCAGCGGCCAGCACCGAACTGCTGAAAAGCTGCGTGGAGGTGTACGGCGATGACCCCGTGGTGATGCAGGGGATTGCCCTGCAAACCGACGATCCGGCCATTCTTGGTGCGGCCAAGGAGGCCCAGGAACTGAATCGCCAGGGTGTGCGTTGCTATCAGCAGCGCCAATTTGATGAGGCCTTGCGGATCTTTCGCCAAGCCTTGCTACTGCAGCCGAAAAACATCAGCAGCGCGCTGAATACCGCGCAGTCATTGTTGCGCATCAGTGGCGGCCAAGTTGAGCCGACGTTGCTGGAGGAGTGTCGCCTGTGCCTGGATGCGGTGCGAATGATCCCGGCCAGCGATCCCCGCTATGAGCGCTACCAAAAACTGCGCGATAAGGCGTTTGCGTGATGACTGAGGAACCCGAGGGCTTGGAGTTTGCCACGGTGATCGCCTCCACTGTGCACGACATGAAGAACTCCTTAGCGTTGTTGGTGCAGACCCACAACCAGTGGCTAACGCAGCTGCCGCCGACGCTGCTGCACAGCCGTGAGCACGGCACCATCGAGTATGAGTTTGCCCGCCTCAACGGCATGCTGGTGCAGTTGCTGGGGCTGTACAAACTGGGCCAGAACCAGTTGCCGTTACGCCCGGCTTACCATGAGTTGGAAGACTTTATCGAGGCGCAACTGGCCCGCCACCACGAGGTGCTGCAGAGCCGGCATATAGGTGCGCGCTGCGAAGTCGAGGCGTTCGGCTTGATGGGCTTTTTCGATCAGGAGCTGCTCGGCTCGGTGGTGGCCAATATCATCACCAACTCGATCCGTTATGCCCATCACGACATCTTGGTGCGTGCCTGGGAAGAGCAGGGCGTGCTGGTGCTGGCCATCTGTGACGACGGCGCGGGTTATCCACCCGCCATGTTGGCTGGGCAAGCGGACTATGTGCTGGGGATTAATCAAAGCACCGGCAGTACCGGTTTAGGTCTGTATTTTTCCGGCCGCATCGCGGCCCTGCATGAGCGCAACGGCGTGCGTGGGCATATCGAAATCCGCAATGAAGGGCCGCTGGGCGGCGGCGAGTTTCGGATTTATTTGCCCTGAGACCGGCGGCTATTAGCCGCCGCTAACAGGCGCTCAAGCCTCAGCTTTCTAGCCACACGTCGCGGGCCCAGTGCCATACCGAGTCCCAGGTCTCGTCGGTGAGTTCGGCGTCGGCGCCGGACCACAGGGTAACTTCTCCTTCTACATCGACCACATAGTAGTCATCGCCGTCTTGGCAGATCGGCACTAGGTCGCGGGGTACGCCAAGGCTCCAAGCGGTGCAGGTCACTTCCGGCAGGTAGGTGTGTGATTGCG
>JBBKVZ010000188.1:0-6370 GCA_037968715.1 Pseudomonas sp. | reverse complement strand
GTGCCCATGGCGTTGCACTGGCCGGTGATCGACAAGCTGGTGCCGCCGGGAATACCGATATTGCCGGTAACCAGATTGAGGTTGTTGATATTCACCACGCCATCCGAGCCATGGGTCGACTGGTTGATGCCCATGGTCCAGATGCTCATGGCCGTCGGCGCCTTGGCGTAGATACGCGCCACGGTGCGAATCCGGTCCTCGTCAATGCCACACACATGCTGGGCGGTCTTCGGGTTGTAGTCGGCGACCAAGGCTCGCAGTTCGTCGATGCCGTTGGTGTGCGCGGCGATATAGGCGTCGTCCTGCAGGCCTTCATCGAAGATCACATACAGCATGGCGTTGATCAGCACGCAGTCGGTGCCCGGGGTAATCGGCAAATGGATGTCGGCAAACTGGGCCAGCATGGTCACCCGTGGATCGATGACGATCAGCGGGAACTTGCGCTTCTCCAGCGCCTCTTTCAGGCGCCAGTAGATGATCGGGTGTTGCTCGGGCAGGTTCGAGCCAAACGCCATTAGACAATGGGTGTGCTCAAAGTCGTCGTAGCAACCGGGCGGGCCGTCGGAGCCGAACGAGCGCTTGTAGCCAGACACCGCCGAGGCCATGCACAGGGTAGTGTTGCCGTCGTAGTTATTGGTACCAATCTGCCCGCGCACCAACTTACCCAGGGTGTAGAACTCCTCGGTCAGCAGCTGCCCGGTGGAGACCACGGCGAAGGCATCGCGGCCGTACTTTTCTTGAATTTCTTTGATCTTGGCGGCGGTGGTGTCCAGTGCGCTGTCCCAGCTGGTCGGCTGAAATGGCAGATGGGCTTTATCGCGCATCAGCGGCACGGTGCCACGCCCCGGCGACTCAAACAGCTCGTGTTCCAGCAGACCCTTGATGCACAACTTGCCGCGATTGACGTCCGCCCCGGCATGCCCGCGGCTGGTGACGATACGACCGTCCTCACCCAGACCCAACTCGATGGCGCAGCCAGTCGAGCAGTAGTTACAGGTGGTGTACTTCCACTCTTTAACGGTTTTCGCGGGGATGGCAATCGGCTTACGGTGTTTGCGACCAAATATCATGAGGTGTCCTACTGACCGCTGTCTGGGCAGCGTTACGAGGTTTTACGCCGGCACGATCAACGCGCACCGGACGCAGGGCTAACCCCCTATCAGCAAGAATCGCGCCGGTTTTCTAAAAGGCCTATCTCTATTCAGCGGGCGCCCCCTAAAAGCATCCTTAAGGGCGGGAATAGCGGACGCACCAACTAAACCCAAAGCAAAAATGCCTGCACGCTTTTTGCGCGCAAGGGTGACTCCAGCGCTTGCCAACGCGCCAAAACACAGCACATCGCCCGCGAATGGTGCGCGCCCTGCACCAGCAACCAGTGAATAAGTCCGCGCCTGTCGACAGGTTCAACCTGAGCACTATGCTTGGGTAACCATCCTCACGCCAAACTGCTTAGTCTTCTGGAGCCGAGTAACGTGCGCCTCAACAGCAAGATCGTCCTGATTTTAGTCATCCCTATGCTGGTGCTCGTCAGCGTTATGGCATGGGCGATCCACAGCCAAATACTCAGCCGCTTTGCGGCGCTAGAGCAGGCGCAACAGGAACAGAATCACCAGCGCCTGCTGGAAGCAATAAACAGTGAGCTCGACGGCCTAGTACGAACCAGCGCGGATTGGGGCGCGTTCGACGACACCTACAACTTCATACAGGACAGCAACGATAGTTTTGTCGCAGCCAACCTTACGCCCGCGACCCTGAGCAACCTGCAAATTGACGGTATTTTGTTGTTTGATCGCCAGCGGCAGTTACATACCCAGTACAGCGTTGAACCGCATACCCAGCGCAGCAGTGAATTGCCTCCGCAACTACTCAGCCGCATCGCGGCCAGTTTGCAAACACCGCCCGACGAGACCCAGCTGCAAGGCATATTGACCTTTCAGGGCCGCACGCTGGAGCTGGCCAGCAGCCCGATTACCGACAGCAACTCGGAACTCACCGCCATAGGTACCCTAGTGCTATTCAGGTATCTCGATCAGGAAGCCATCGACGACCTAGCCAAGCGCACCAAGCTAGATTTGCACGTCACCGCACTGCACGGTCCAGGCAGCGAGGCCATTGCCCCAGAGCTGCTGTCTGCGTTGCGTGAGCAGCCCTTATTGCTGACCAGCGAAAATGCCAATACAGCCAGTTCCTACTCCCTGCTCAACGACCTCACCGGCCAACCGGCCCTGCTCATGCAAGTCAGCATGCCGCGCGATACTTACCGCGAAGGCTTAGCCACGGTGTACTCCCTGCTCGCATTCACCTTTACCGCCCTGCTGCTGTTTCTGGCTGGCACCTTCTACGCCATCCACCGCGTAGCCCTCACACGGCTGTCCAAGTTAAGCAAACAGTTGATGGCCATTGACAGCCAGGCCGGCAGCCGAGAGCGCCTGCCCATGGGCGGCACAGATGAAATCTCGCTGGTCGCCCGAGCGGTTAACAGCATGCTCGACAACCTTGAACAGGCCTTTGTACAGCGCCGCAGCGCCAGCGAACGGCAACGCGAGTTAAACGCCCTACTGGTTTGCATCGCCACCGACGAAGCCGTGGCCAAGGGCGATACCGCTGCGCTATTTCGGGTGATGGCCGGCTCCTTAACCGCCGGCACCGCGCTGGACGGCTGGAGCCTGTGGTTATCCACTACCGGCGGCCAAAGTTTCGCTTGCCTGCGCAACTCGGGCAGCAACAGCCTTGGCATAACCGCCGAACAACTGAAAAAGGCCCTTACCGAACGCAGCAGCGGCTTGCCGGAGTTACTTACCTGTGAGTTTGCCAATGCGCAGCATCACGGCCTGATACTGCCGTTGCATATCGACTCGCACCTCGGTGCGCTGTGCGTCGAAGCGCGTGATAGCCAAGCCCTTAGCGCTCCTGAAGAGCTGGATTTTTTGATTGCTGCCACCCGGTTAATCGAGCGTTCACTGCGCACACACTTTCAGAATCTGCGCGAACACGACCTACGCCAGCGCGCCGAAAACGATGGCCTGACCGGCTTGGCCAACCGTTCATTATTTGAAGTTGTACTGATGCAACGCCTCAAAGAAATCCAGGCCAGCGAGCGCATGCTCGGCTTACTGTTTATCGACTTGGACCACTTTAAACAGGTGAACGACAAACACGGGCATATCGTCGGCGACTGGCTGCTCTGCCAAGTGGCGCTGCGCCTGCGCGAACAAGTGCGCGCCGACGACCTCGTCGCTCGTTTAGGCGGCGATGAGTTCACCGTCATCCTCAGTAGTCTGCACTCGATAGAAGATGCCACACGGCTCACCGAGAAAATTTTGCAGGCGCTGAGCCGACCCTTTATTCACGGCACAACCCCTCTCAACTGCGGCGCCAGCATGGGCTTGGCGTGGGCGCCCACCCATGGCAGCAGTGTCGCTGAACTGGTTAAAGCCGCCGACCTGGCCATGTATGCCGCCAAGCAACGCGGGCGCAACAATTGGCTGGCCGCACCGCTACCAACAGTCTTAACGCATCACGACAACCCCGCGCTGTAAATTGCCCGCCGCAGTGCTAGACCTCGCTGCATTCCAACAGCCAGAAACTGCGCGACAGCAGCGGCCGAAACAGAATCTATTATCCGCCAGCATTTACGCTGCCATTACCGGCCCGGACAATAGATAATCATGTAAATCGTCTTAATTAAACGATTTAACACTTAAAAACACCACCCAAACAGCGACTTCACCCTAAGTCCATTTCATATACTGACGAGCCGTATCAATCTGGCGGTTCCAGCCACTTGGCGCCCCTGCAACTACCCCAGCAGGGCGCGAATAGCGCAGTACCTACCCATAACTTGTTTGTTCGAGCGAGGGAGACACCTTCGCCGGCTATAAGAATAAGGAAAACCGATGGACACTCTGCATGCTTTGGTAAATAGCATTAATGGTTTGGTATGGGGGCCGCCGATGCTGGTGTTGATCCTCGGCACCGGGCTGTACTTGATGCTGCGCTTAAAGTTCATGCCGCTGACTAAGATCGGCGCGGGCTTTATTTTGATGTGGCGCGGGCGCAAAAAAGGCGACGCAGAAAGTGGTGAGATCAGCCCCTTCCAAGCCTTGATGACCTGTTTAGCGGCCACGGTCGGTACCGGCAATATCGCTGGCGTCGCCACGGCAATTTTTCTCGGCGGCCCCGGCGCACTGTTCTGGATGTGGTGCACCGCCCTCGTCGGCATGGCCACCAAGTACTGCGAAGTGGTGCTGGCGGTGCATTACCGCGAAAAAGATGAGCTCGGCAACCACGTCGGCGGGCCTATGTATGCGATCAAAAACGGCTTGGGCAAAAAGTGGCTGTGGTTGGGTACAGCCTTTGCCATCTTCGGCGGCCTAGCGGGTTTTGGCATCGGTAATATGGTGCAGGTCAACAGCATGGCGCATGCCCTGCAAGCCACCTTCAACGTGCCGCTGTGGCTAACCGGCGTAGTCAGCATGGTGCTGGTGGGGCTGGTAATTCTCGGTGGTATCAAGCGCATCGGTAAGGTGGCCGCCACCCTCGTGCCCTTTATGTGCGTGGCCTATATCGGCGCCGCAATCGCCGTGTTGTTCGTGCATGCCAGCGCCATTCCAGCAGCCTTCGAACTGATCTTCACCCACGCCTTTTCACCGATTGCTGCCACCGGTGGTTTTGCCGGCGCTGCAGTCATGGCGGCGATTCGCTTCGGCGTTGCTCGGGGGATTTTCTCCAACGAAGCTGGGCTCGGTACCGCCGGTATCGCCCAAGCCGCTGGCACCACCAACAGCCCCGTGCGCTCGGGCATGATCGGCATGATCGGCACTTTTATCGATACCTTGATCATCTGCACATTGACCGGCCTGGCGATTATCTGCTCCGGCGTATGGTCCAGCGGCGCCAGCGGCGCCGCGCTCTCGGCGGCCGCGTTTGAGTCGGCCCTGCCTGGTTTCGGCGGTGCATTTTTGAGTATCGCATTGGTGGTATTCGCCTTCACCACCGTGCTCGGCTGGAGCTTCTACGGTGAGAAGTGCTGGGAATTTATGTTCGGCACCAAGGCCATCATGCCGTTCCGGATTCTCTGGGTGCTGGCCGTACCCTTCGGCGCTATTGCCCAGCTAGATTTCGCCTGGTTACTGGCCGACACCCTCAACGGTTTAATGGCCATTCCTAACCTACTCACCCTGCTATTGCTCAGCCCAGTAGTGGTGCAACTGACCAAAGCCCACTTCGCGCGCAACGCCCGCACACCGGGTAACGGCGCACTGCAACGCTAATCCGCTGGCGGCCCTGAACGCTCAGGGCCGCTACGTTCTAGCGCAACCGCTACAACCAACAGCCGCATCCTAAAGCTCTGATTAGCACACACAAAAACGCCCCGCATCAGTCGGGGCGTTTTTGTGTGTGCGGCTACTCGAACCAGCTTAGCTCAGCACGCTATAGCAGCAGCCAAGCGCGGGCGTTACTGTGCGAGCAGTTGACCGATAGCAGGGTCTTTAAACGCCCGGCTAAGAGCATCGCTCAACACTTCACTGATCAATTTGGTGTTGGTTGGCTCATTCGGTGCCATGCCAAAATGCTGATTCAACGAAGCACCGTATTGGCCGCTGTAACGGCGCGCGGCGTTTTGCGCGTCAACCCGAAACTTGGCGCTGATGGTCGCTTCAGTCACATACAAACCGTCTTTAGGCGACTGGTACTGCAAGTCGCTTAAGGTCATGGTCAGTTGCGGGACGCTAGGGTTGTTGGCTGTTGGGGTAAAACCCAACAAACGCACGGCGGCTTCAGCTTGAGTCTGCAATTTAGGCAGCAACTGCTGAGCCGACACGCTAATGGTGCTGGTCTCTGGATACAGGCCACCACGGGTGCCTAAAACGGGCGACTTACGGCCGTCGACCAAGCGCACGCTAACCGGCTGACCATGCCCAACAGCCACCAGCGGGGCATTTAAGGTGGGGGTCGGATTAATCTGTTGCGGACTGTGTACACAACCCACCAGGGTCAAGCTGGTAACAGTCAACAAACCGAACAATAGGCGATGCAGCATATTCATCTCTCCAAAGGTGGACGGCAAATAACCGACAGTATAACGATGCAACCATGCAGCTTACAGCAATGGCAAACTATGACTCGCCAGCCTGACACAGGTTCCCTGCCGGTTATTCCCGACGCTGAATTTGCGTAAGGGCAATCTGCGCTTAATAAGGGCTAAAAAAGGCTATGTAGCCGTTACGTGCTGAGCGCAAAACGTAAGGTGTGTAGTGGTCAACTAATTCCGGACACTTCGATAGGTGGTTTCGACGCCATCGCCCGTTCGTATACGGTCGGTGGCAGATATCCCAGTTTCGAGTGCAGCCGCTCGTTGTTATAAAAC
>JBBKVZ010000187.1:0-2728 GCA_037968715.1 Pseudomonas sp. | reverse complement strand
AAGTCAGTCTTGGCGCTTATAACAACGCCACTGATCGCACCAATCTGTTTAACCAGACCGACCTGACTATTGACGGTAACGTGCTGGGTTTTGATCACACGACCTTGCTGGGTGTTGAGTTGAGTCGGCAAGACACCAAAAACTTCCGTGAGACCGGCTATTTCAATGCTGCCGGTACACAGAAAAATACCTCGGTCACCCCGCAGGACAGCGTTTACTACGCGCCGGTGTATTTTCGCCATAGCAGCACCGATGCCGATAACAAGAGCGTTGCGGATACCGCCGCGCTGTACCTGCAAGAGCAGCTTGAGCTGAACAAGCAGTGGGAAGTCTTGCTCGGGGTGCGTTATGACAACTTCCAGGTCGATGTGGACGATTACAAGGGCGGTGGTCACAAACAGGTGTCGAGCACCGATGATCTGTTTTCACCGCGCGCGGGTTTGATCTACAAACCGTTGGATAATTTGTCGTTCTACACCAGCTACTCCCTCTCCTATGTGCCGCGCGCCGGTGAGCAGTTAGCTTCCCTGAGCGCCAGCAACCGTTCGCTCGATCCGGAGGAGTTCATCAACCGCGAAGTTGGCGTCAAGTGGGATGTCAGTGAGCGTTTGGCGGCGACCGCAGCGGTCTACCGGCTGGACCGCAGTAATGTCGCAGTCGCGGATCCGAGTGACCCGAGCCGCTCGATACTGGTCGATGGTCAGCGTATGACTGGCGTTGAACTGGGCCTCACTGGCCAGCTGACCGATGCCTGGCAAGTCTCGGGTGGTTATGCCTACCAAGACAGCGAAATCCGCACCGCGGATTTTGACGGCAACGAAATCGCCCAGGTGCCACGCGATTCTTTCTCGCTGTGGAATCGTTATGACTTCAGCCCGCAATGGGGTGCTGGCATGGGGGTTATCTATCAGACCGACGTATTCGCCGCGTCCGATAATAAAGTGCAGCTGCCAAGCTTTACCCGCGTTGATGCCGCGGTTTACTACACCGTCAGCCCGCAGCTGAGTCTGCAGTTGAACGTAGAAAACCTGCTGAACGAGGAGTACTACGCCTCGGCGCACAATAACAACAACATCACCCCCGGCGCACCGCTGGCGCTGGGGCTGAGCGCCAACGTGTCTTTTTGAGTAAGCGCGTGGCGGTTTGATTGCAGTGCTCAGGCGCTGCATGGCAAAGGCCGTCCTTATGGGCGGCCTTTTGCTGTATGGAGGCAAACCAAGGTTCTCAGGTTGGCGCAACGCAAGTGTCCGGAGAAAGGTTTGGTAGGCATGCTCAGCCGTTTTCTTGGCGTTTTTTATTATGCGTTGCGCCTAGTGATCTTGCCCAAATCGAGGTGATCAGATGTTCAAGAAAGTCTTGTTTCAACTGCACTGGCTGTTCGGCATCAGTGCCGGCTTAGTGTTGGCCCTAATGGGCGTGACGGGTGCCCTGTATGCCTTCGAGGGCGAGATTATGGGCGCCCTCAATCCGCAAGTATTGCGGGTTGCGGTGCGCGAATCGGGCATTTTGCCGCCGGTGGAGCTGGTCAGTAAGATCGAGGCCGCTGCAGGCTTGAGCGTTGCCGGTTTGTGGGTCGACACGCAGAGCAACAACGCCGCGCGGGTGTTCTTCACTCCCCAGCCGGGCGAGCGCCGTGGGCCGCTGCGTTTTTTTGATCCCTACAGTGGCGAGCTGTTGGCCGACCCCAGTGGTAAGGCCTTCTTCGACTTGATGCTGCAGCTGCACCGTTTTTTGGCCATGGGCGACACAGGCAAGCAAATCACTGCGGCCAGCACCGTGGCGTTGGTGTTCTTCTGTTTGTCTGGCCTGTACCTGCGCTGGCCGCGTCAGGCGTTGCACTGGCGCACCTGGCTGACCTTGGACTGGGCCAAGCGCGGTCGCGCGTTTAACTGGGACTTGCACGCAGTGGCCGGCACTTGGTGCTTGGCGTTTTACCTGTGCGCCAGCCTCACCGGGCTGTATTGGTCTTATGACTGGTATCGCGACGGCATGACCCAACTGCTTAGCGATGCCCCTGCCGAGCAGAAAGGCGCCAAGCCCGGCGGGCGTGGTCGACCTGAGACACCCGCCGGGCTGCCGCCGCGCGTCGATTACTCGGCCATTTGGCGCAGCCTGCAAGACGCCGCCGGCCCGCAGTTGGTGGCTTGGAACCTGCGTTTGCCGGCGCAGGTTGGCAAGCCGGCGACGGTGTTCTACCTACTCAAGGATGCCGAGCATCCGCGCGCGCTCAATCAACTCACGCTCGACCCGCTGACCGGCCAGGTGCGTCGCCATCAGCGCTATGCCGAGCAACCCCTCGGTGCGCAGTTGCTGGCCAGTGTGTATGCCCTGCATGTGGGGGAATACTTTGGTCTACCGGGACGCATTCTGATGGCCTTGGCCAGCCTGAGCATGCCGCTGTTCTTTATCACCGGCTGGTTGCTGTATCTGGATCGACGCCGTAAAAAACGTGCGACTCAGCTTGCGCGCCGGGCTGTGACGGCCGCGCAGAAAACGCCGGACTGGTTGATCGGCTTTGCCAGCCAGAGTGGTTTTGCCGAGCAGTTAGCCTGGCAAACCGCCGGGCAATTGCAGGCTGTTGGGCTTGCCGTGCGGGTTAGCCCGCTGGGGCAATTAACTGCCGGCATGCTCAGTCAGGCCGAGCGAGTGTTATTGGTGGTCAGCACCTTTGGCGATGGTGAGGCACCGGACAGTGCCCGTGGTTTTGAGCGCAAGTTGCTCGGCCAAA
>JBBKVZ010000186.1:0-4521 GCA_037968715.1 Pseudomonas sp. | reverse complement strand
GAGTACGGTGCTACCGCCTCGATGTTCTACATCGACCAACAAACCATCGACTACCTGAAGCTGACCGGCCGCGAGCCGGAGCAGGTCGCGCTGGTCGAGCACTACGCGAAAACTACCGGCCTGTGGGCTGATGCATTGGTTACTGCCGAGTACGAGCGGGTGCTGAGCTTCGATCTGTCCACCGTGGTGCGCAACATGGCCGGTCCGAGCAACCCGCATCGCCGCCTGCCGACTTCGGCACTGAATGAGCGCGGGATTGCCGACGAAACCAAGCTTGCAGCCGGTAAGGTTGAGGAGACCGCAGGTCTGATGCCCGATGGCGCGGTGATCATCGCAGCCATCACCAGCTGCACCAACACGTCCAACCCGCGCAACGTGGTGGCTGCCGCTCTGGTGGCGAAGAAGGCCAACGCACTCGGCCTGCAGCGCAAGCCTTGGGTGAAGACCTCGTTCGCGCCAGGTTCCAAGGTTGCAAAACTGTACCTGGAGGAGGCGGGCTTGCTGTCCGAACTTGAACAGCTTGGTTTTGGTATCGTCGGTTACGCCTGCACCACTTGCAACGGTATGTCCGGTGCGCTGGACCCGGCGATTCAGCAAGAAATCATCGACCGTGACCTGTATTCCACCGCGGTACTGTCTGGCAACCGCAACTTTGACGGGCGTATTCACCCGTACGCCAAGCAAGCTTTTCTCGCTTCGCCGCCGCTGGTGGTGGCTTACGCCATCGCCGGTACCATGCGCTTTGATATCGAGCAGGATGTGCTCGGTCACGACCAGCAGGGCAACCCGGTCACCCTGAAAGACCTGTGGCCGTCGGATGAGGAAATCGACGCCATTGTTGCTGCCTGCGTTAAGCCAGAGCAGTTCCGTCAGGTTTATATCCCGATGTTTGACCTCGGCACCGTGACAGAGGCCGAGAGTCCACTGTACGACTGGCGCCCGATGAGTACCTATATCCGTCGTCCGCCGTACTGGGAAGGCGCGCTGGCCGGCGAGCGGACGCTCAAGGGTATGTTGCCGCTGGCGGTGCTGCCGGACAACATCACCACCGATCACCTGTCGCCGTCTAACGCCATCCTGCTGGATTCGGCCGCTGGCCAGTACCTACACAAAATGGGCTTGCCAGAGGAGGACTTTAACTCCTACGCCACCCATCGCGGTGACCACTTGACCGCACAGCGCGCTACCTTCGCCAACCCGCAATTGGTCAACGAAATGGCCGTGGTGGATGGCAATGTACAAAAGGGTTCGCTGGCCCGCGTCGAGCCGGAAGGCAAAGTGATGCGCATGTGGGAGGCTATCGAAATCTATATGCAGCGTAAGCAACCGCTGATCATCGTTGCCGGTGCCGACTATGGCCAAGGCAGCTCACGCGACTGGGCCGCCAAAGGTCCACGTCTGGCCGGTGTTGAGGTGATTGCTGCGGAAGGATTCGAGCGTATTCACCGCACCAACTTGGTTGGCATGGGTGTGCTGCCGCTGGAGTTCAAACCGGGCACCACGCGCCTGACTCTGGGCATCGACGGCACTGAAAGCTATGACGTAGTCGGTGAGCGCACACCGCGCGCCACAATGACGCTGGTGATCAATCGCCGTAACGGCGAGCGTGTTGAGGTGCCGATGACTTGCCGCTTGGACAGCAACGAAGAAGTGCTGATCTACGAAGCCGGTGGCGTGCTGCAGCGCTTTGCGCAGGATTTTCTTGAAGCGAGCGCCAGCTGATACGTCATATGTAGGTTGGTGTTGAGCGAAGCGATACCCAACATTCGTGCGCCGCATGGGTATCGCGGTGCTCAACCCATCCTACGGTTCGCCACCGACAAGGAATATTTCATGTCTTATGTTGCCCAGATCAAAATTGCCGCCACCTATATGCGTGGCGGCACCAGTAAAGGTGCGTTCTTCCGTCTACAGGACTTGCCCGAGGTCTGTCAGGTGCCGGGGGCGGCGCGCGACAAGCTATTTATGCGGGTGATTGGCAGCCCCGATCCCTATTCTGCGCATATCGACGGCATGGGCGGTGCCACCTCCAGCACTAGCAAATGCGTGATTTTGTCGAAAAGCTGCGTACCTGAGCACGACGTCGACTATTTATATGGTCAGGTTTCTATCGACAAAGCCTTTGTTGATTGGTCCGGCAATTGCGGCAACTTGTCGACTGCGGCCGGCGCTTTTGCCATTCATGCGGGGTTGCTCGATCCGGCGCGTATCCCGCAAAACGGCACCTGCGTGGTGCGCATCTGGCAGGCCAATATCAGCAAAACCATCATCGCCCATGTGCCGGTCAGCAACGGTCAGGTGCAGGAAACCGGTGACTTCGAGTTAGATGGGGTGACCTTTCCAGCGGCTGAGATCGTGTTGGAGTTTCTCGATCCGTCTGATGACAGCGAGGAGGGCGGCTCGATGTTTCCTACCGGCAATCTGGTCGATGAGTTGGATGTGCCCGGTGTTGGCACTTTCAAAGCGACCATGATCACTGCGGGTATCCCGACCATCTTCGTCAATGCCGAAGACATCGGCTACACCGGTACCGAATTGCGCGAGCAGATCAACGGTGATCCTGCGCAACTGGCGCGTTTCGAGAAAATCCGTGTGGCCGGTGCGTTGCGCATGGGATTGATCAAAACGGCAGATGAGGCGCTCACCCGCCAACACACGCCGAAGATTGCCTTTGTCGCCAAACCTAAAGATTACCAAGCCTCTAGCGGCAAGGTGGTGCTGGCCAGTGAGGTTGATCTGTTGGTACGCGCACTGTCGATGGGCAAGCTGCATCACGCGATGATGGGTACTTGTGCGGTGGCCATTGGCACAGCCGCGGCGATTCCCGGCACCTTAGTCAATCAGGCCGCCGGTGGCAGTGCGCGCGAGGCGGTGCGTTTTGGTCATCCCTCCGGCACGTTGCGGGTCGGGGCGCAGGCTGTTTTAGTCGATGGTCAGTGGACGGTGACCAAGGCGATCATGTCGCGCAGTGCCCGGATACTGATGGAAGGCTGGGTACGTGTGCCGGGTGATGCGTTCTAAATGAAAAAGCCCGCATATGTGCGGGCTTTGCTGAGTTAACGGTGCTTTTGGCTTACTTTAAGCGCCGTTCAACACCTTTTTCCACGAGGATTTTCGCCGAGATTTCTTCCACAGAGAAGTGTGTGGAGTTGATGTGCGGGATGTTCTCGCGGCGAAACAAGTTTTCCACTTCGCGCACTTCAAATTCGCACTGAGCAAAGCTGGCGTAACGGCTGTTAGGCTTGCGCTCGTTACGAATCGCGGTCAAACGGTCGGGGTCAATCGTCAGGCCGAACAGTTTGTGCTTAAAGGCTTTGAGGGCCGCTGGCAGTTGCAAATGCTCCATGTCATCTTCGGTCAGCGGGTAGTTCGCCGCACGAATGCCATATTGCAGGGCCATATATAGGCAGGTCGGGGTTTTACCGCAGCGCGAGACACCCACCAGAATCAAATCGGCCTTGTCGTAATAATGGGTGCGGGCACCATCGTCGTTGTCTAGGGCGAAGTGAACCGCATCAATACGTTCCATATAGTTGGAATTGGAGCTGATTGAATGCGATTTGCCGACCGAGTAGGACGAGCTTGCCGACAATTCTTGCTCCAGAGGTGCCAAGAAGCTGGAGAAAATATCGATCATAAAACCGTCAGATTCGCCCAAAATGTCGCGAATATCATTATTCACGACAGTGTCGAAAATGATCGGTCGGGCGCCGTCAGTGATGGCCACAGCATTAATTTGCTGGACTATGGCGTGCGCTTTTTCAATGCTGTCGATATAAGGGCGAGTGAGCTTGGTGAAAGTAATATTTTCAAATTGCGCGAGCAAACTTTGACCAAGTGCTTCGGCGGTTATACCGGTACCATCGGAGATGAAGAAGGCAGATCGTTTCATTTGCGCCAAAGGCCTTAAGGTTGTGACGATTCTTGGCTATCATGGGCGGCGACTGCGACCCTTGCCGGATCGCATTGTTACTTATTTTTAAGGTACCGGCCACCGTAGTGCGGAGCGTCTTATTTAATGGCGCTTCGCCATCCTGAGCTTATCCAACACATTAGTGGAGAGATCACCTTGGTAGATTACGTAGTTTCCCTCGATAAGCTTGGCATCGCTGATGTTGAGCATGTAGGGGGCAAGAACGCATCCCTCGGCGAAATGATCAGCAATCTTGCTGGCGCCGGTGTTTCGGTCCCTGGTGGCTTTGCCACCACCGCTCAGGCTTATCGTGACTTTCTTGAACTCAGCGGTCTCAACGAGCAAATCCATGCGGCGCTGGATGCATTGGATGTCGATGACATTAATGCCTTGAGCAAAACCGGCGCGCAAATCCGCAAGTGGGTTATGGAAGCTGAGTTTCCAGAGCGTTTAAACAGCGAAATTCGCCGCGCGTTTGCCGAGATGTCTGCCGGCAATCCGCATATGGCAGTCGCCGTGCGCTCATCCGCCACTGCCGAAGACTTGCCCGATGCCTCTTTTGCCGGTCAGCAAGAAACCTTCTTGAATATCTGCGGCGTGGAAAACGT
>JBBKVZ010000185.1:0-6837 GCA_037968715.1 Pseudomonas sp. | reverse complement strand
TGCACCCTCGGTGCGCCGGTAATTGATCTGAACTTTGGCTGCCCGGCAAAAACCGTCAACCGTTCACGCGGTGGCGCGGTGCTGCTCAAAGAGCCTGAGTTGCTCTATCGAATTCTCTGTGAAGTCCGTCGTTCGGTGCCTGCGCATATTCCGGTAACGGCGAAAATGCGTTTGGGTTTTGACACGCCCGACGGCGCACTGGAGTGCGCGCAAGCATTGGCCGCCGGCGGCGCGGCGCAAATTGTCGTGCATGCCCGCACTAAAGCCGACGGCTATAAGCCACCGGCGCACTGGGAGTGGGTGGCGCGGGTCCAAGATGTGGTCAAGGTGCCGGTATTTGCCAATGGCGAAGTCTGGGATATCGATGACTGGCGGCGTTGCCGGGAAATCAGCGGCGTTGAAGACATCATGCTCGGGCGTGGTCTAGTCTCGCGGCCTGATTTAGCCGTGCAAATTGCCGCCGCTCGCGCCGGTCGTGAGGTGCAACCCATGACGTGGCTGCAGTTGCAGCCCATGTTGCGCGAGTTCTGGCGGCAAGTCCGGGTGAAGATGACCGGCCGCTGTGCGACCGGGCGCTTAAAGCAATGGCTGGCCATGCTCAGTCGTAATTACCCTGAAGCCATGTTGCTGTTCAATGAGGTGCGCCGCGAGCATGACTGCGTGCGGGTCGACCTGCTGCTGGGCTATAGCGAGGCCGCTGTCTCGGCGTCGATTGCCGGTTAAGGCGGTTTGACGCAGCCCTTAGTTCAGCGCGGGGCGTTGCCGGGCATGCGCCAACAGGGCGCGAAAGGCCGGTAACGGTAAGGGCTGACTGTAGAGATAGCCTTGATATAGGTGGCAATCTTGTTGTTGCAGCAGTGCCAGCTGTGCTTCGTGCTCAACCCCTTCGGCAATAACGTCTAAGCCGAGGCTTAGCGCCATGGCGACAATGGCACGGATGATTTCAGCGTCGCTGGGGTTTTGCGTGGCGTCGCGGATAAACGATTGATCTATTTTCAGGATGTCGACCGGCAACCGCTTTAGGTACGTTAGCGATGAGTAACCGGTGCCGAAGTCGTCCATGGCGAAGCTAAGGCCGAGTTTTTTCAGCTGGAGCATCTTGGCAATGGTGTCGTCGATATTCTGAATGACGATGCCCTCGGTGATCTCCAAGGTCAGCATGGTTTTTGTCAAATTACTGCTCTGCAAGCAATTGGCCACGTGCTCGACAAACCCCGCTTGGCGGAACTGCCGCGGACTGATATTTACACACAGACTGAACCGATCAAGGCTGATTAAGCCTTCGTCGAGCAGTTGCGCACACAGATAGCAGGCCTCGCTAAGTACCCAATCGCCGACCTCGACGATCAGCCCGCTTTCTTCCAGAACCTCAATGAAATGAAAGGGTGACTGTGGGCCGCGTTGCGGATGATTCCAGCGCAACAAGGCTTCCGCACCGATTATCTGGCCATTGCGGGCATCTACCTGAGGCTGCAAATACAGTTCGAACTCGCCACGTGCTAAGGCTAGGCGCAGCTCATTTTCTAAGCGCAGGCGAGCACTGGCGGCTTCTTGCATGTTTTTGCGAAACATCTGCAGGGTGTTGCGGCCGCTGGCTTTAGCGCGATACAGGGCAATATCGGCGCGCTTGAGTAGGTCGTCTGGGCGGTCGCCGTGGTCGGGGATTAACACCATGCCGATGCTCGGTGTGACCTGCAGGCGATGGCCGTCTAGCATCATCGGTTCGCTCATTAGGCGGCGTAGCTTGTTGGCCAGTTCGCGTACTTGGCGGCCAACATCTGTGCGTGAACCTTCGAGTCCGGAGATCAGCACCACAAATTCGTCGCCACCCAAACGCGCCACGGTGTCCTCTTGGCGAATGCTGATTTCCAAACGTGCGGCAATCATCTTCAGCACGGCGTCGCCGAGTGGGTGGCCGAGCGAGTCGTTGATGTGCTTAAAGTGGTCGAGGTCAAGAAAAAGCAGGGCGCCGCGCAAATTGTGGCGTTTAAGTAGAGCAATTTGCTGGCTTAAACGGTCCATCAACAGGGCGCGATTGGGCAAGTTGGTCAGTGGGTCGTGATAGGCCATGTGCTGAATTTGCGCTTGCGCTTGCTTGAGTGCGCTGATGTCGCGGGCGATCATCAGAAGGCAGTCAACCTCGTTAATGTTGATCCCGGCGACTGACACTTCAGTGGTCATCAGCTGGCCATTGCGCCGGCGACCCTCAATCTCAAAGTTATTTACCTGTCCGTCGCGAGCTAGCATGGCCAGTAGTTGATCGCGCTCTAGGACGTTGCCCCAGCAGTTTAATTGCAGCGAGGTGCGACCGATGGCTTCTGCGGCGCTGTAGCCGGTTAAATCAGAGAAACCGGCGTTGACCTCAATGAAGCGGCCGCTGCTGCGCTCGCTAATGCTGATGCTGTCGGGCGTGGCGAAAAAGGCTTTGGCGAATTTCTCTTCACTGAGCTTGAGTGCGCGTTGTACTTGTTGCTGCTCGGTGATGTCGCGAAAAGTGGTGAGCAGGCAGCGTCGCCGGCCAATGAAGATCAACCGACCAGCAAACATGCAGGTTATTACGCGTCCATCTTGGGTGCGAAATTCGGCAATCTCTTCGTCAATTTGACCATTCTCCAAGAGTTTTTTACCCAGCCGCAGGCGCAGTTCAAGATCGTTCCAGAAATTAATCTGTAGAGCGGTTTTGCCGATCACCTGCTCAGCCGACCAGCCGAAGGTTTGACAAAAACTTGGGTTGACCTCAAGAAATGCACCGTCACTCAGGCGTGACACGCTGACGGGTTCAGGGCTGGCATGAAACAACGTGGTGAACTTCGCCTCGGAGGCGCTCAGGGCTTGCTCACGTAGCGTGCGTACGCTGATGTCGTTGATTACACCAATCATTCGCTCGGGCTGCCCTTGGCTATTGCGATAGAGCTTGGCGGTGCTTTCTAGGTGGCGTGCTACACAGCCTGGTTGCTTGACGGTGTAGATCACCCGAAAGTTATTGGTGATGCCATCGCGCAGTTTTTTAAACGCCTGCAAGGCATTTTGTTGGTCGGCCGCGCTGGTAAATTTAAAAAAATCTGTAATCGGCCCACTGTGCGCATGGCTGCCTAAGCCATGCAGTTGGGCGGCGTGAGTGGAAGCAAATACCTGGTTGCTGGGCAGCGACCAGTCCCATAAGCCCAGCTCTGCGCCTTCAAGTGCCAGTTTAAGGCGCTCTTGGCTGTCCTGCAGGGCACGTTCTTGCAGAAGTTGTTGGCTAATGTCGCGGATGGATAAAACCAATGCGTGTTGGCCATTCAGGGTGATTCGGTCGCCGTAAATCAGGTTGTGGCTGAGCACTCCGTGACAGTCGCGTAAGTCGGCAGCAAAGGCTTCGATGTGCGAGTGTTGCTGCGCTAACGCGAGTAACGCTAAGCGCTGCTCGCGGTTGGCCCACAGGCCTAGGTCGAGTGAGCTACGGCCGATCACTTGTTGGGCTGTGTAGCCAAACTGGCGTTCAAAGTTTGGATTGACCTCAAGAAAACGTGCGCTCTCAAGGTCGGTGATAGTCATGCTGTCAGGTGAGCTGCGAAAGGCTTTGGCGAAGCGTTCCTGGCTGTTACGCAGTGCGGATTGGATGGCGACTTGTGCGCGGGTGTCGGTAAAACTGGCAAGTAAGCAGGATTGCCCATCCAGTTGCAGTTGTTGCCAAGCCAGCAAGCCATCCATTGGCTGCCCTTGGTTGTTGCGCAGCTGCACGGGTTCATTGAGTAAGCGTGGTTGGCTGAACATTTTTACCAGTAGCTCGCTGGCTTGCTGATCGCTGCTCCAAAGGCCAATTTGTTTGCCGGTACGGCCACGCACCTGAGCAGTTGGCCAGCCGAAGAGTTGCTCAAAGCTGGCGTTAATATCGACAATGCTGGCACTGTTTAGATCAAGTAAAAGCAATGCGCCGGGTGTGGCCTGAAACAGATGCTGGAAGCCATGTGCGTTGGCTTGCTGGGGAAGTGCAAGGGTGCTGGCCGAGCGGCTTTCACGCAGTAGGCCAAGCAGTTGCTGCTCTCCATTGGCCAGGGTTTGTCGCTCGCCACTGAGCTCCAGCCAGAGTGTTTGACCGTCGCTGCGCACAATGCGGTGATAGCACGGCTCGGCGAGAGCAAGGCCTTGCAGTAATTGGCTAAATGCGTGGGTTAGGCGTTCGTGGTCGTTGGCATGCACCAGCGTAAGGTAATCAATCTGGGTCTGCGCGCTTGTTTGCGCGGTGATGCCCAGTAGCGCCTGCGCCACCGCTGAAAGGTATAGGCGGTTCTGCAGCAAGGGCCAACACCAGAGGCCAATGTGGCTGTTGCTGATGACATCGAACAGGCTGCTGGCGCGCGCGCGTAAAAAGCTTTCATCCTGGTCTGCTGCCAGATGAATAGTCGGGAGGCGCAAAACTTGCTGATCGTTCATGTGCGAGCCTGTGCAGTTGTTACTGAGGCGGCTAACGGCAATGACTAGATGAGGGTCCGCACGTTGCTGCCATTGTTGTTTTTATGTGCTGCTAGGGCTTTAAAGTAGTCGTTTGTCGGCCTTGGGCGCAAGGTCGGCTTGAGCGTCGAGTAGGCCCATAAAAGCTCTGGCAGCGTTAGATAAGGTCCGCTCGCTGTGCACGATATAGCCTAATTGACGGTGTAGTTGAATGCCTGCCAGCGGTAAGCGGGCGACGTGCTCGTCGAGCATGGTGCGCGGTAAAACGCTCCACGCCAGGCCGATGGAAACCATCATCTTGATGGTTTCCAGATAATTGGTACTCATACCGATATTAGGCGTGAGCCCTTGCGCCTCAAATAGGCGGCGCACGATGTGGTGGGTAAAGGTGTTACCGCCGGGGAATACCGCCGGATGTTGAGCAACATCATTGAGGGTGACTGGCCCATTGGCTGCCAGCGGATGCTCGGGAGCGGCGACAAAGTCCAGCAGGTCATCCCAAACGGTGACGGCGTGCACCGGCTCGCGCGTTTGTGGCGCTAAGGTAATCACCGCCAGCTCGGCGCGGCCATGCAGCACCTCTTCGTAGGCCACTTCGGAGTCAAGAAACTGGATGTCGAGGGCCACTTGCGGGTACGCCCGGGTGAAGGCACGCAGCAGCGGCGGCAGGCGATGCAGGCCAATGTGGTGGCTGGTGGCCAAGGTTAGCCGGCCGCTGATCTCGCCACTCAGGTTGGTCAGGGCGCGGCGGGTATCATCTAATACGCCGAGAATTTGATAGGCCCGTGGCAGCAGTGCCCGCCCGGCTTCAGTCAGGCTTACGGCGCGGCCGAGTCGATCAAATAAACGCACATTGAGTTGTTGTTCCAAGCCGGCAATGCGCTTGCTGATGGCCGGCTGGGTCAAAAATAGACGCTCGCCGGCTAAAGAGAAACTGCCCGTTTCGGCGATGGCGATAAAAGCGTTGAGGTTGGCCAGATCCATATGCGCTCCAGTGGTGGGTGGATAACTGCGAGGCGTTACCCGCCACAGTGCTGACTGCTGCGCTGGAAAACCCTGCGCGGTGTTGCATCTTGTGAGTTTATAGCTTCGCGTATTCCTTTTGGGAATGCGTGAGATAAAAATTATGGATTTGAGTTATTTGTGCGTAACCCATAGCATTGTCGGTATCTGCTGCGAAGTCGCTGTTGAGAGCGGCTGGTAATCAGCACCACGCCTGATGAGGACTGACCGATGGCCGGCAAAACGCTGTACGACAAGCTCTGGGATGCGCACGAAGTTAAGCGTCGCGATGATGGTTCGTCGCTGATCTATATCGACCGGCATATCCTCCACGAAGTGACCTCGCCGCAGGCCTTCGAGGGGCTGCGTTTGGCTGGCCGTAAGCCGTGGCGGATCGACGCTAACATCGCCACCCCCGACCATAACGTGCCGACCACCAAGGCCGAGCGTCAGGGCGGACTGGAATCGATCAGCGATGAAGTCTCGCGTCTGCAGGTGCAGACTCTGGACGAAAACTGCGACGCTTTCGGCATTCTCGAATTCAAGATGAACGACAGCCGCCAAGGCATCGTGCATGTAGTCGGCCCGGAGCAGGGCGCGACATTGCCGGGTATGACCGTGGTCTGCGGCGACTCGCATACCTCGACTCACGGCGCTTTCGGTGCGCTGGCGCACGGTATCGGCACCTCGGAAGTTGAGCATGTGCTCGCGACCCAGTGCTTGGTGGCCAAAAAAATGAAAAACATGCAGGTACTGGTCGAAGGTCAGGTGCCGTTTGGCGTCACCGCCAAAGACATAGTGCTGGCGATTATCGGCAAAATCGGCACCGCCGGCGGCAACGGCCACGCACTGGAATTTGCCGGTAGCGCCATCCGTGAGCTGTCGATGGAAGGCCGTATGACCATCTGCAATATGGCCATTGAGGCCGGTGCGCGGGTCGGTGTGGTGGCTGCCGATGAGAAAACCATCGCCTACGTAAAAGGCCGTCCCTATGCACCGAAAGGCGCCGATTGGGATGCCGCAGTAAGGGCCTGGGCCGACTTGCTCTCGGATGCTGATGCGCAGTTCGACAGCGAAATTGTGTTGGATGCCGCATTGATCAAGCCGCAAGTCACTTGGGGTACTTCGCCGGAGATGGTGTTGCCGGTGGATGCGCAAGTGCCGGACCCAGCGGCCGAAGCCGACCCAGTGAAGCGTGACTCGATTGAGCGGGCACTGAAGTACATGGGCCTGAGCGCCAATCAGGCGATCACCTCGATTCAGTTGGATCGGGTGTTTATTGGCTCATGTACCAATTCGCGGATCGAAGACTTACGCGCCGCCGCCGTGGTGGCCAAGGGTCGTAAAGTGGCCTCAACCATCAAGCAAGCGTTGGTGGTGCCGGGCTCTGGCTTGGTTAAA
>JBBKVZ010000184.1:0-12111 GCA_037968715.1 Pseudomonas sp. | reverse complement strand
TGCGGGTCGGACAACGCCACGTGCCACACAAAATTGGGATTTTCTGCAGCCAGCGAGTCAAAATCTTCTACGTAAAACATTTCACGCAGACTGCGAGCGCCGTACCAAAAAGTAATTTTACGGTCAGTTTTGATGCGGCGCAGTTGATCAAACAGGTGCGAACGCATGGGTGCCATACCCGCGCCGCCACCGATAAACACCATCTCCTTATCGGTATCCTGAGCGAAGAACTCACCAAAGGGCCCGTACACCTTCATTTTATCGCCAGGCTTTAAACTAAATACGTAGGATGACATTTTCCCCGGAGGTATTCCCTGGGTGCGAGGCGGCGGTGTGGCGACACGAATATTAAATTTAACAATACCCCGCTCTTCCGGATAGTTAGCCATGGAATAGGCGCGAATTACCGCTTCGTCAGTTTTTGATTCCAGATCGAAGAACTTAAAATGCTCCCAGTCGCCGCGATACTCTTCTTCGATATCGAAATCGCTGAATTTTACATGGTGGGGTGGCGCCTCTAGCTGCACGTAACCACCGGCCCGAAAATCCACATTCTCGCCTTCCGGAAGGCGCAGCGTGAGTTCCTTGATAAACGTCGCCACATTGGGGTTGGACTCAACCGTGCACTCCCACTGCCTGACGCCAAATACTTCTTCCGGAACGACAATTTTCATATCCTGTTTAACCGGCACCTGGCAGGACAAACGCCAACCCTCGCGGATTTCACGGCGGTTAAAGTGGGACTCTTCCGTCGGCAATATGGAACCGCCGCCTTCGCTGACAATGCATTTACACTGAGCGCAAGTACCGCCGCCACCGCACGCGGAGGCGAGAAAAATATCATTGGCAGCGAGGGTTTGCAGAAGCTTGTCGCCAACAGCTACATCAATGGTTTTTTCACCGTTGATAGCAATGTGCACATGCCCGGCACCCACCAGTTTTGAGCGGGCCCCAAGAATAAAAAACACCAGAGCCAGCACCACCACGGTGAACATAGCGACGCCGAGTAAAATCGTAATATTTTCCATACTCATAATATTTCTCTACGTCTCGCCTACAGGGCAATGCCACCGAACGACATGAAGCCGAGGGACATCAGTCCCACTATCATAAATACCCCACCCAGGCCCCGCAGGCCTTCCGGCATATCGCTGTATTTCAATTTTTCACGAATCCCGGCCAGCGTAGTGATTGCCAACGCCCAGCCGATGCCAGCGCCAAGACCATAAACAGTGCTTTCAGCAAAGTTGTAATCCCGCTCCACCATAAACAGTACCGCGCCCAAAATCGCACAGTTAACCGTAATCAGTGGCAGGAACACACCCAAGGCGTTGTACAGAGCCGGCACATAGCGATCCAGAAACATCTCCATGATTTGCACGACCGCGGCGATAACGCCGATGTAGCTAAGCAAACCAAGAAAACTCAGATCCACTGCCTTGAGACTCGCTATGCCGGTCCAGCCGAGTGCTCCTTCGACCAGTAAATACCGGTAAATCAGATTGTTTAGCGGCACGGTAATGGCCAGCACTACAACGACTGCAATACCAAGGCCAATAGCCGTCTGGATTTTTTTTGATATCGCGAAGAATGTGCACATGCCCAGAAAGAACGCCAGCGCCATATTTTCGATAAAAATCGAGCGAATCAGCAAGCCAAGGTAATGCTCCATTACGCGGCCTCCCCGACTTTAGTGTTTGGCGCCATTTTATATTCGGGGGCTTCAACCTGCGCACTCTTGAACGTGCGCAATACCCAGATAAAGCCGCCTATCAGGAAAAATGCAGACGGCGGCAACAGTAACAGGCCATTTGGAACGTACCATCCACCAGCGCTCACAACCGGTATTATTTCGTAGCCAAACAATTTTCCGGAACCAAACAATTCCCGCACTACCGCCAAACTCATCAGAATCGCACTGTAACCCAGCCCGTTGCCGATGCCATCGAGAAAGCTTGCCACTGGCGGGTTTTTCATCGCGTACGCTTCGGCGCGACCCATGACAATACAGTTGGTGATAATCAAGCCCACAAATACCGATAATTGCTTGCTGATATCGTAAGCGACGGCTTTGAGAATTTGATCTACCACAATCACCAGTGACGCAATAATCGTCATCTGTACGATAATGCGAATACTGCTGGGAATTTGGTGCCGAATAATGGAGATAAAGAAATTCGAGAATGCCGTCACCACGGTCAGGGCCACGCACATCACAAAAGCCACCGACATCTGAGAGGTTACGGCCAGTGCAGAACAGATACCCAATATTTGCAGGGCAATGGGATTGTTATCCAGAATCGGTTTAAGCAGGATATCTTTAGTCTTGTTCGTCACGATTACGCCTCCCCTGCACGCAGGTTAGCCAGAAACAGAGCGAAGCCTTTTTCGCCCATCCAAAATTGAATCAGATTGTGTACACCTCGGCTAGTCAGCGTCGCACCGGACAGTCCGTCGATCTGATACACCGCCTGCGGGCGTGCGGGATCGACTTCGCCCTTGATAACCGACAGCGCCGTATTACCATCTTCGCCGTATACTTGTTTGCCGATCCATTTGGCTTTCCACAACGGGTTGTCGACTTCACCGCCCAAGCCCGGAGTTTCCGCGTGCTCATAAAAACCCACACCGGCAACGGTATTAAAATCCTTTTCAAGCGCGATAAAACCGTACAACGTCGACCAGAGCCCATAGCCTTTAATGGGTAAAATTACCTTATCAATGGCTTCGCCATTGCTGACGATATACACCAGTGCGTACTTCTCGCGACGGTGTATGTTTGCTATATCTTCATCGTTGGATAGCTCACTGCTCAGCTCAGGATTTTTACTCGCCTTGCGCTGATCGTAGTTGGCCGTATCAAAAGTCTGGCTAAATTTTCCGGTGTCCAGTTCCACCAGTCGAGTATCAATTTTGGCAAACTGCGTTTCAATATTAACGTTGGGTTGCAACAATCCGGCAGCCGCCAGAATATTTTTTTTGCGATCGAGTAGCTTATTGGCCTGTTGTTCGGGACGCAGCAATACCGCAGCGGACGACACAAACACGGAACAAACCACACACAGAATCAGGGCGACCCTGACGGTACCCCACATCGAATCTTTATTAGCCACGGGCCAGCCTCCGCTTAATGTTGGACTGAACCACAAAGTGATCGATCAACGGCGCAAATAAATTGGCAAACAAAATCGCCAGCATCATACCCTCTGGAAATGCCGGGTTTACCACTCGAATCAGTATCACCATCACCCCGATCAACACACCAAACCACAGTTTACCCGTATCAGTCATCGACGCGGACACGGGGTCGGTCGCCATAAATACCATGCCGAATGCAAAACCACCCAACACCGCGTGCCAGTACCAGGGCATGGCAAACATCGGATTCGAGGTTGATCCAATCCAGTTAAACAACGTGGACAGCGCGACCATGCCCAGCATTACACCGAGCATAATACGCCAGGAGGCAATACGCATAACTAACAGAATTACCGCACCCAGTAAAATAGCGAGCGTCGACACTTCGCCCACGGAACCAGGCATGCGCCCGATAAACGCATCCATCAGACTGAATTGATTTTGCAACGCTGCCATTCCATCGCTGGCTGCAACAGAAAGTGCCGTTGCACCGGTGAAACCATCCACCGCAGTCCACACAGCATCCCCCGACATGGCCGCAGGATAGGCGAAAAACACAAACGCTCTCCCCGTCAGCGCCGGATTCAGGAAGTTCTTACCGGTACCACCGAAAATCTCCTTGCCGATAACCACACCGAAACTGATGCCCAACGCCACCATCCACAGTGGTAAATCGGGCGGACAAATGAGTGCGTACAAAATAGAGGTAACAAAAAACCCCTCGTTAATTTCATGGCCCCGCACCACGGAAAAAACCACCTCCCAAAAGCCGCCGACGATAAAAGTCACCATATAGATAGGTACGAAAAATACCGCGCCGTACCAGAAACAGTCCCATAGGCTGCTGGGATCCTGGCCAGCCAGCAGGCTGATAAACGGACCGTGCCAGTCGGCGACCTGAGTCAAGCCCAGCGCGGCCATGGCGGTATTGGCCTGAAAACCCAGGTTGTACATGCCGTAAAACATAGCGGGAAACGCCGCCAGCCACACAGTAATCATGACGCGCTTCAGATCGATACCGTCGCGCACATGGGAGCCGGTTTTTGTGACCGTATCGGGGGAGTAGAAAATCGTATCTACCGCCTCGTACAGGGCGTACCATTTTTCATAACGACCGCCTTTATGAAAGTGCGGTTCCAGACTATCGAGAATTTTTCGCAGTCCCATAAGGCTTAGCCCTCCTTCTCAATACGGGCCAGATTGTCGCGCAATATGGGGCCATACTCGTACTTACCCACGCAAACATAGGTGCAAAGCGCGAGATCCTCTTCGTCGAGTTCCAGACAACCAAGTTTTTGCGCCATCTCGGTATCGCCCACCACCAGCGCACGCAGTAACTGGGTAGGCAAAATATCCAGAGGCATAACCTGCTCGTAATTGCCCAGCGGCACCATGGCGCGCTCGCTACCGTTGGTGCTGGCGTTCATTGCGAATAATTTGTTTTTAGTCAGTGCAGAAAGATATATTGGTAGTGCAGAATGGCGGCCCGCACCCGGTGAAAGATAACTCATCAAATGGCGTTCGCGCCCCTCCAGAATCACCGACACCTGCTGGTGATAGCGCCCCAAATAATCAAATACCCCCGCCGCATTATGACCCGACATAACGGAACCGGATACAACGCGATTGTCGCCGTCCAGGGTATCGTTGGTTACGAGTTCGCTCAGACAGGCGCCGAGACGGGTACGCACCAGTCGCGGTTGACGAACCTGAGGGCCAGCGACCGCCACAACACGGGCCGTATCAATGTGTCCCGTAGTCAATAGCTTGCCGTAGGCCAGAACATCCTGATAGCCGATATGCCATACGGATTTATGTTCGCTTACCGGATCGATAAAGTGGATGTGGGTGCCCACCAGCCCCGCCGGATGTGGCCCGGCAAATTCGTGACTGGTGACGCCTTCGCACGCGGGCATAGCAGTAACACCCGCGGCGCTACAGACATGCACAGGGCCATCGGTAAGCCGCGTCAAAACGCGCAGACCATTGACAAAATCCTGCTCCCGCTCGGCAATAATCATCGTCGGGTCCGCCGCCAGGGGATTGGTATCCATTGCAGTTACAAAAATTGAACCAGGTACAGTGTCAATCACCGGCACTTTAGAATAGGGACGGGTGCGCAGTGCGGTCCACAGACCGCTGGCAACAAGATTTTCAACGACCCTGGCGCGATCGATAGTAGCGAGCTGGTCGGCGCTATACTCGGCAAAAGTTAATTCTTCGTCGCCTTCAATCGCTATGACAAGGGATTGGAAAACACGCCGTTCACCACGGTTAATCGCCGTGACTACACCCGCGGCGGGGGAGGTAAAGCGCACGGCCTCATTTTTTTTGTCGGTAAAAAGAAGCTGACCCAGCTTAACCCGATCGCCTACCTCTACCGCCATGGTCGGTTTCATGCCCGCATAATCGCCACCGAGCAGCGCCACCGCGCTAACAGACGGTCCATCGTGAATGACCTGCTCGGGTGCGCCCGATATCGGTAAGTCCAGTCCGCGACGGATTTTTATCATAGAAAATTCTCACACCTGTCTGTCAATCATCGGCCTGGCAATAGTGCCCGAGACCTCTATCGGAGCAGCGCAATTCGAACGCGCCGGAATTATAATGAGCCGTCGCCCCTTTTACCAGCGAGACGGAGGATACAGGTCAACTAAAAGTGGAGCGGTTACCACGTGTAACAAAATGTGCGCAATCACCGCGCATACTGCCCACGCCCCCTCAGCGGGGTGATCAGTCGGCCCGGGGGAACATCGGCCATTCCACTCCCGCCATCTTCTCGAGGCAGCGCACCACCTGACAGCTGTAACCAAATTCATTGTCGTACCAGCAGTACAGTACGCAGTTGCGGTCGTTAACAATGGTTGCCTGGGAATCAAACACGCAGGCGTGTCTGTCGCCCACAAAATCCGTCGACACCGCCTCCGAGGAAATGGTGTAACCGATCTGCTGCTGTAACGGCGAGTGCAACGCTGTTTCGCGCATAAATTCGTTTAACTCGTCCCGCGCAACGGCGCTGCCCAACTGCAGGTTCAATATCGCCATGGAAACATTGGGAGTTGGCACACGAATAGCGTTGCCGGTTAATTTCCCTGCTAACTGCGGAATGGCCTTGGCGACGGCTTTCGCGGCACCGGTTTCCGTCAGGACCATATTCAGCGGCGCACTGCGGCCACGGCGGGCACCCTTATGGTAGTTGTCGGTCAAATTCTGATCGTTGGTGTAGGCGTGTACGGTCTCGACGTGCCCGCGCTCGATACCGTACTTATCCAACAACGCCTTGAGCACCGGCACGATGGCGTTGGTGGTGCAGGACGCCGCCGAGATGATTTGGTCATCCGCAGTGATCTCGCCATGGTTAACGCCGTGCACGATATTCTTCAGCGCACCCTTACCAGGCGCGGTCAGCACAACGCGGTCAATACCTGGGCATGCCAGGTGCTGCCCCAAGCCCTCAGCATCTCGCCATACACCGGTGTTATCCACCAGCAGCGCGTTCTTGATGCCGTAATGGGTGTAATCGACTTCTTTCGGGTCTTTGGCGTAGATAACCTGAATCAGGTTGCCGTTAGCGGTGATGGTGTTGTTGGCTTCATCGATCGTGATGGTGCCATCAAACGGGCCATGTACCGAGTCGCGGCGCAGCAGGCTGGCACGCTTAACGAGGTCGTTGCTGGCGCCTTTGCGCACAACAATGGCGCGCAAACGCAAGCCGTCGCCACCACCGGTTTTCTCGATCAGGATGCGTGCTAGCAGACGGCCGATCCGGCCAAAGCCGTACAACACAACGTCGGTGCCTTTGCTGGCTTTAACGCCTTGCTGGCCAACAACGGCAGACATTTCATCGCGGACAAACTGCTCAACCGAACGGCCATTGGCTTCAGCTTTGAACTTGCTGGCCATGCGACCGAGGTCAACTGAGGCGGCGCCAAGTTTCAGCTCGCTCATCGCTTTGAGCAGCGGGAACGTGTCGTGCACCGACAGTTCGGCATCATTCGCCAAACGGTGACGAGCAAAGCGATGGGCTTTAAGAATCGAGATAACCGAGCGGTTGATCAGGCTGCGTCCGTAGATCGAGCTCACCACATTATTATTGCGGTACAGCTGGCCAATTAGCGGAATCATCGCCTCGGCGAGCGCTTCACGGTCAATCCACTCACTGAGACACTGGTCGGACTTCTGAGTCACAAGCGATACCTTCCACGAGATGTAGGGGCTAAAAAAAGGGACTACATTATGACGGCGCAAGCCGATCGGAGCAATGCGTGCTGTGCATGACTGACATTCGGCGCTGCTGGCCGCTACAATCGCAGCCTTTATCGTCACGCCCGCGAGCCGACCGTGCCAGTACTAAGCTTACCGAATCTGCCCGCTGCCAGCGGCAAGCAAACCTGGGGCACCTTGCCCGGCGCCGCGCTGAGCCTAGCGATTGCCCAAGCGGCCAGCGCCGCCAAGCGCTTCACTTTGCTGCTGACTGCCGACAGCCAAAGCGCCGAACGCCTAGAACAAGAGCTAAGTTTTTTTGCTCCTGAGTTACCGGTGTTGCACTTTCCCGACTGGGAAACCCTGCCCTACGACCTATTTTCGCCGCACCAAGACATCCTTTCGCAACGGATTGCCGCCCTTTATCGACTGCCTGAGTTGGCCCACGGCATTTTAGTGGTGCCCATCACCACCGCCCTGCACCGCTTGGCGCCGACCCACTTTCTGCTCGGCTCCAGCTTAGTACTGGATGTTGGCCAAAAGCTTGATGTCGAGCAGATGCGCACGCGCTTGCAGGCCAGTGGCTATCGCTGCGTCGATACCGTTTATGAGCACGGCGAGTTTGCCGTACGCGGCGCGATCATTGACCTGTTCCCCATGGGCAACCCGCTGCCCTATCGCATCGACTTGTTCGATGACGAGATCGAAACCCTGCGCACCTTCGACCCTGAGACTCAGCGCTCAATCACCAAGGTCGAATCAATTCGTCTACTGCCAGCACGAGAATTTCCGCTGACCAAAACGGCAATTACCAGTTTTCGCGCGCGCTTTCGTGAGCGTTTTGATGTGGACTTTCGCCGCTGCACCATCTATCAAGACCTCAATAGCGGGATTACCCCGGCCGGTATCGAGTATTACCTGCCGTTATTTTTCGAAGAAAGTGCCACCCTGTTTGACTACCTGCCCAGCGACGCCCAAGTTTTTTCGCTGCCCGGGGTAGAGAAAGCCGCCGAGCAATTTTGGACCGACGTGCGCAACCGCTATGAAGAGCGCCGTGTCGACCCCGAGCGGCCACTGCTGCCGCCTGCCGAGCTGTTTGTGCCGGTGGAAGACTGCTTCGCGCGCCTCAAGCAATGGCCGCGCGTGGTGGTCAGCCAAGAAGCTATCGAAGCAGGCGTCGGCCGTTACAACTTGCCGGCACAAGTGCTGCCGGAGTTGGCGATCGAATCTAAAGCCAACCAGCCGCTGGCCAATCTGGAGAACTTCCTCAACCAGTTCTCCGGCCGCGTGTTGTTTACCGCCGAGTCCGCCGGGCGCCGTGAGGTGCTGTTGGAGCTATTGGCGCGCCTGCAACTACGCCCGCAAGCAGTGGACAACTGGGCAGACTTTGTCACTGGCAACGCACGCTTAGCCATTTGCATTGCCCCGCTGGACGATGGCCTGCTGCTCACCGATCCGGCTCTGGCCTTGATCGCCGAAAGCCCGCTGTTTGGTCAGCGAGTGATGCAACGGCGGCGGCGCGAGAAGCGCACCGAGAGCAACGATGCGGTCATCAAGAACCTCACCGAACTGCGTGAAGGCGCTCCAGTGGTGCATATCGACCACGGCGTTGGCCGCTACTTAGGCTTGGTCACTTTGGAGATCGACGGCCAGGCTGCCGAGTTCCTGACCATGATGTACGCCGAAGAAGCCAAGCTGTATGTGCCGGTGGCCAGCCTACACCTAATCGCCCGCTACACCGGCAGCGATGACGCCCTAGCGCCACTGCACCGTTTGGGCTCGGAGATTTGGCAGAAGGCCAAACGCAAAGCCGCCGAACAGGTGCGCGATGTGGCCGCCGAACTGCTCGATATTTACGCCCGCCGCGCCGCTCGCGAAGGCTATGCGTTCAGCGACCCGATGGCCGACTACGCAACCTTCAGTGCCGGCTTTGCCTTTGAAGAAACCCCCGACCAGCAAACCACCATCGAAGCGGTCAAAGCCGACATGCTCAGTGGTAAGCCGATGGACCGCTTGGTGTGCGGCGACGTGGGTTTTGGCAAAACCGAAGTGGCCATGCGTGCGGCTTTTATCGCCGTGCACAGCGGCAAGCAGGTGGCAATTTTAGTGCCGACCACCCTGCTGGCCCAGCAGCACTACAACAGCTTTCGCGACCGCTTCGCCGATTGGCCAGTAACCGTCGAGGTGATGAGCCGCTTCAAATCCACGAAAGAGATTAATGCCGCAGTCGCGCAATTGGCCGAAGGCAAAATCGACATCGTGATCGGCACGCACAAACTGCTGCAAGACGATGTAAAACTCAAACACCTCGGCTTGGTAATCATCGACGAAGAGCACCGTTTTGGCGTGCGTCAGAAGGAGCAGATGAAAGCCCTGCGCAGTGAGGTGGATATTCTCACCCTGACCGCCACACCGATTCCGCGCACCTTGAACATGGCCGTTTCGGGCATGCGCGATCTGTCGATCATTGCCACCCCGCCGGCGCGCCGGCTGTCGGTACGCACCTTTGTGATGGAGGAGAACAAACCGACCATCAAAGAAGCGCTGCTCCGTGAGCTGCTGCGCGGCGGCCAGGTGTACTACCTGCATAACGATGTGAAAACCATCGAAAAATGCGCCACCGACCTGGCCGAACTGGTGCCTGAAGCGCGCATCGGCATCGGTCATGGCCAGCTCGGTGAGCGCGAGCTTGAACAGGTAATGAGCGACTTTTATCACAAGCGTTTCAACGTGTTGATCGCCTCGACCATTATCGAAACCGGCATCGATGTACCGAGCGCCAACACCATCATCATCGAGCGCGCCGACAAATTCGGCTTAGCCCAACTGCACCAATTACGCGGCCGGGTCGGTCGTAGTCACCACCAGGCCTACGCCTATTTGCTCACCCCGCCGCGCAAGCAGATGACTGCGGATGCCGAGAAGCGCCTTGAAGCCATCGCCAACACCCAAGACTTGGGCGCGGGCTTCTTACTGGCCACCAACGACTTGGAAATTCGGGGTGCTGGCGAACTACTGGGCGACGGCCAGAGCGGCCAGATTCAGGCGGTAGGTTTCACCCTGTATATGGAAATGCTCGAGCGGGCGGTGAAATCCATCCGTAAGGGCGAGCAGCCCAACCTCGACCAGCCACTGGGCGGTGGCCCAGAGATTAACCTGCGCGTCCCAGCGCTGATCCCTGACGCCTATCTGCCCGACGTACACACCCGCTTGATTCTCTACAAGCGCATCGCCTCAGCAGCCGACGAGGAAGGCTTGAAAGAGTTGCAAGTGGAGATGATCGACCGCTTCGGCCTGCTGCCAGAGCCGGCGAAGAACTTGGTGCGCCTGACCCTGCTGAAGTTGCAGGCAGAAAAGCTTGGCATCAAGAAGATCGACGCCGGCCCACAAGGCGGCCGACTGGAGTTCGCCAACGACACCTGCGTCGAACCGATTACGCTGATCAAACTGATTCAAACCCAGCCCACTCGCTATAAGTTCGAAGGGGCTACACAGCTCAAGTTCCAGATCCCGATGGAGCGCCCAGAAGAGCGCTTTAACACCTTGGAGGCGCTCTTAGAGCGTCTAACCCCGCCCATTTCAACGTCTAAGAAGGACTGATCTATGCGTCTTTTGCGCTTTCTGCCACTGCTACTCACCTTGCTTGCCGCACCGGTTTTCGCCGACAGCAACTATCAGGTTGAGCTGATTTTGTTTCGCCAAGCCAGCACGCCCCTACTCTCCAGCCAGCCAGTGCCCGAAGATTGGGCGGACGATGCACAACTGCCCGCCAGTGGCAGTGAGCGCAGCACCGCTCTGAATGACGAAGCGGCCAAACTCAGCCCAGCCAATGGCTACGAGGTGTTATTGCATCGCGCTTGGCAGCAGAGCGTTGGCGCAACGCCGGTTAAAATCGCCCTCAGCAACGGTCAGGAACAACTCGGCCAGTTCCCTGCCCAAGGCATCGTGACCCTCCAGCAGGACAGTTTTGTCGATGCCACTGCCGATTTTTGGGCTAACCAATTTGACGCCGACGGCATGGTCGCAAGTAGCGAGCACATCAAGCAAAGCCGCCGCCTGAAGAACGATCAGGTCACTTATCTGGATCACGGCAGCCTCGGCGTATTAATCAAGATTTCGCCGCTGTAAGCGCTTTAACTGCGGGTAACTTACGCGCATAAAAAAACCGCCAGCCCGGCGGTTTTTTTATGCGCAACCTTTAGCTGGCCAACACGTGGGTGAGTGTCGCCTTGACTTGCGCCATGCCGGCCGCCAGCACGCGTTCGATCTCAGCCATGCTAATCAGCCCGCTGGATTTACCGGCCGCCGGATTGACCACCAACGCCACGCAGGCATACGGCAGTTCAAGCTCACGGGCCAGCGCCGCCTCCGGCAGGCCCGTCAAGCAGACACTGGCGCAGCCATCACGCTGCATCCGCACGCTCTCTGCCGCTGTCTCCAGGCGTGGTCCTTGCGTGCAACCATACACGCCAAAATTACTGAATGAACAGCCTTGCGCATGCAATGCCGCCAGTAACTGGGCACGCAAGGCGGCGTCATAGGGGTAGCTGAAATCGATATGGTTAACCTGCGTAAGCTCACCGACAAAGAAGCTGTGCTCGCGGCCATAGCTGTAATCGATAATCTGCTCTGGCACGCAGAAATGCCCAGCAGGCATGTCGCGGTGAATGCCACCGACCGCGTTCACCGCAATAATGGCCTCGGCACCGGCTTGCTTAAGCGCCCAGAGATTGGCGCGATAGTTAACTTCATGGGGCACAATTCGGTGCG
>JBBKVZ010000183.1:0-8558 GCA_037968715.1 Pseudomonas sp. | reverse complement strand
TCATTGTGCTCATGACAGGCCGCCAAAGGCGTACCGATACCAAAATGCTGCATCAACCGCGCGGAATGCCGGGTATCTTCGGCGGCAATCAAGCTCACCTCGCGCAGCACTCGCAATGCACGAGCGGTGATGTCATCAAGGTTACCAATCGGTGTGGCAACCACATAAAGCGTCCCCATGGTCGAACTCTGAGCACTGGAAAGCGTCACAACACACACCTCGAGACAGACAAAACGCGCATTGTAGCCCGATTAGCGCCACCAGCATCGCACTGGCGGCAGGGCTTGGGTACAATTCGCAACTCATTTGATCAAGTACCAGGGAACCTCTACATGATCACCGGCTTGCGCATCCTTTGTCTTTTCGCCCTGACTGCCTTCCTTGCAGCCTGTACCCACTCACCCTCATCCAGCCTGGGCGAACTGCCGCGCACACCGCAAGGCAGCATTGAACAACTGCTGCAACAGGCCAGTGCCAGCTCTAAAGAGGAGGCCTCTGGCTTATTGCTCGCAGCTGCCGACTTGGCCTATCAGCAAAATGATAACGGGCAAGCGACGCATATTCTCGAACAGCTGCCGCTCGACAGCCTGATGCCCGCACAACAGGTTTTTGCCAGCACCCTAAAAGCCGAATTAGCGATGGCCCGCAAGAAACCGAAAAGCGCACTCAAAGCGCTCAGCCATCCAAGCTTTGCCCGGCTTAGCGAGCTACCCATTGAACAGCAATTGCGCAGCCAGTTGGTCCGCGCCAAAGCACTCACCGCCGACGGACAGCCCCTAGAAGCAGCCCGCGAGCGCGTGTTTATTGCGCCACTGCTCAGCGAACCCGCCAGCGGTAACAATCACGAAGCGATTTGGACACTGGTATCGTCGCTGTCCGTAGAGCAATTACAAGATACCGCTGATGCTGACCTGAACGGCTGGCTAGCCCTCGCACGCGCAACCAAAACCAGCAGCAGTATTGAGCAACAACAAGCAGCAATTGACGCTTGGATCGAGCAGAACCCACAGCACCCAGCGGCCAAGCAGCTACCGCAGGCCCTCAGCCAACTCAAACAACTGGCCAGCCAACCCCTGAGCAAAATCGCCTTGCTCTTGCCACAAGAAGGCCCGCTTGCCTCCGTGGCGCAGGCTCTGCGTGACGGTTTTATGGCCAGTTACTACCAAGCACAACAAAACGGTCAAAATCCGCCAAGCATCGAACTGTATGACAGCTCGAAACTCAGCTCGCTAGATGACTTTTATCGCCAAGCACAAGCGTCCGGAGTGCAATTGGTGGTTGGACCGCTGGAAAAACCGCTGGTCAAACAGCTCAATGATCGCGACCAGCTGCCCATCACCACTCTCGCCCTGAATTACAGTGACAACGGTACGACCGGCCCGGCCCAACTATTCCAATTCGGCTTATCTGCCGAGGACGAGGCACGTTCAGTTGCCCGCCGTGCGTGGGATGACGGCATGCGCCGTGCCGTAGCGCTGGTACCACGTGGCGAATGGGGCGACCGTGTGCTAGATGCCTTCCGGCAGAGCTGGCTGTCTGACGGCGGCACACTGATCGCCGCCGAGCACGTTGATCAGCCAGTGCAATTAGCCCAACAAATTGCCGACCTGTTTCAACTACGCCAAAGCGAAGCCCGCGCCAAGCGTCTACAGAAAACACTTGGCGGCAACATTTCCGCACTCCCGGCCCGTCGCCAAGATGTCGACTTCATCTTTCTTGCTGCCACGCCGCAACAGGCGCAACAAATCAAACCAACACTTACATTCCAGTACGCTGGCGATGTTCCGGTATATGCCACCTCGCACCTTTACAGCGGTAATACCGGCCAAGCGCTGCCCGCCGACCTTGATGGGATTCGCTTCTGCGAAACCCCATGGCTACTCGACAGTAACTCGCCGCTGCATCAACAAGTGGTCGCCCAATGGCCACAAGCAGGCGGCAGCCTTGGCCGCCTTTACGCCATGGGCATTGACGCCTACACACTGGCGCCACGCCTAAACCAATTAAAAGCACTGCCAGGCACGCAAATCGACGGCCTTACCGGCCAGCTCAGCCTGAACGACACGCAAAGAATTGAACGTTTATTGCCGTGGGCCGAGTTTCAAAACGGCCAAGTTCAACGCCTGCCTTAAGTGAGCGACAACCAAGCCGCTGGCCGCGCCGCCGAGCAACAGGCGCGCTGCCATCTTGAACGGCACGGCATGCGACTACTGGCACAAAACTGGGCATGCCGGGCGGGCGAGCTCGATCTGGTCATGCTTGATGGCGATACAGTAGTATTTGTCGAGGTCAGGTATCGTCGACATGCCGGCTGGGGCGGCGCACTGGAAAGCGTTGACGCCCGCAAACGCAATAAGGTGAGTGCCGCCGCACAATATTTTTTGCTACAAGAAACCCGCTGGGCCAAACATCCATGCCGCTTTGACGTAGTCGCCATGAGCGCATCCGAGCAGCCAAATGAGCGCCTTAATTGGATTAAGAACGCTTTCGATAGCTGATCAGCCACCAAACTGAAGGTCTTTTCTGATGGACATGCAAGCCCGTATTCGCCAACTGTTCCAAGCCAGTATCGACACCAAACTTGTCGCCATGGAAGAGCTCGTACCCTTCATTGAGCAAGCCGGCCAAGTGATGGTCCAGGCCCTGCTCAGCGAAGGTAAAATTCTCGCCTGCGGCAACGGCGGCTCAGCGGGTGATGCGCAACACTTCTCATCCGAGATGCTCAATCGCTTCGAGCGCGAACGCCCCAGCCTCCCCGCACTGGCATTGACCACTGACAGTTCGACCATCACTTCAATCGCTAACGATTACAGTTATAACGAGATTTTCTCCAAGCAAATTCGCGCCCTAGGCCAGCCCGGCGACGTGTTACTGGCCATTTCCACCAGCGGTAATTCGGCCAACGTGATCCAGGCCATACAAGCCGCCCATGACCGCGAAATGGTCGTAGTGGCGATGACCGGCCGTGACGGTGGCGGCATGGCTTCCCTGCTGCTGCCAGAGGACGTGGAGATTCGCGTGCCATCAAAAGTCACCGCGCGAATTCAGGAGGTGCACTTGCTGACCATCCACTGCCTGTGCGACCAAATCGACAACCAATTATTTGGGAGTGAAGAATGATTCGCCCACCTCTGCTTCTCGTTACCCTACTCCTCAGCCTGACATTAGTCGGCTGCGGGAGTCGCTCGTTCGGCAACAAGATCGACGACCAATTTATCCCCTCTCGCGTTAGCGAAAGCATCGAAAAGGCCAATCCCGGCCTGACCCAAGGCTCGCATATCGTGATCACCAGTTACAACGGTGTGGTATTGCTAGCCGGACAAACACCCAAGGCCGAACTGAAAAGCATCGCCGAACAAGCAACCCGCGCCACGTCTGGCGTACGCATCGTGCATAACGAACTCCAGGTAGCTCAACCCTCCTCCGCCCTAGCGCGCAGCAATGACCTCTTGCTAACCACCAAAATCAAGACCCAAATGCTGGCAGACAACAGCATTTCCGGCTCTGACATTAAGGTTATTACCGAGAACGGCATCGTTTACATGCTTGGCTTAGTGACTCGCCAGCAGGCCAACCTAAGCGTCAATCTGATCCAGAGCGTCGACGGCGTACAGAAGATCGTTAAGTTATTTGAGTACATCAACTAACCCGCACAACTAAAATCAACACACAAAAAAGGCGATCTTCTGATCGCCTTTTTTGTGTCTACTTAACCACCTTCAAGCTGGGTCGCCCAGTCGGCCTTGGCGGCTCCGTACCCGCAGGACCACTATCATCCGGCCCTGCATCATCGGTAGAAGCTGATGCATCCACATCGAACACCATACCCTGACCATTTTCACGCGCGTAGATCGCCAAAACCGCAGCTGCCGGAATATACAAGCTTTGCGGCACACCACCAAAGCGACCCTCAAAGCTCACCGCCTCGTTACCCAACTGCAGATGCCGCACAGCCGTGGTAGATACGTTAAGCACCAACTGACCATCATTTGCATAGCCAGCAGGCACCTGAACACCTGGGTATTCAGCATCTACCAGCAAGTGCGGGGTGCAATCATTCTCGGCAATCCACTCATAAAGCGCGCGGATCAGATAAGGTCGATTGGACTTCATGAAGATTTCCTTGATTAACGCATATCGCGCTCGGCGCCAGACAAACTAGCCTGGAACGCCTCACGGGCAAACTGTCGATCCATATAATCCAGCAATGGCTTAGCAGGCTTTGGCAGTTCAATGCCCAAAATAGGCAAACGCCAGAGAATAGGTAGTAAGCAGCAATCAACCAAGCTCAACTCGGTACTGAGAAAGTACGGCTTGTCGGCAAATAGCGGTGAAACACCCGTAAGGCTTTCACGTAACTCTTTACGCGCCTGCACCCGCGCCGGCTCTTTGCTACGCGGATCAAGGATCAGATCCACATGTTTACACCAGTCTCGCTGAATACGATGAATCAATAGACGGCTATTCGCGCGCGCCACCGGATACACCGGCAATAATGGCGGGTGCGGGTAACGCTCGTCCAAATACTCCATCACCACTGTCGACTCATACAATGCTAAGTCGCGATCGACCAACGTAGGCACACTGGCGTAAGGATTAACCTCGCTCAGTTTGGCCGGGTAACGGCCTGGCTCAACATCGATGATCTCTGCGCTGACACCCTTCTCGGCGAGCACAATACGTACGCGGTGGGAATAGTGATCAGCGGGATCAGAGTAACAGGCCAACCGATTGGTCACGGCCATAACGTCTCTCCTCGCAGTTATAGTTTTTAGTAGCCAAAAAACAAGCGCGCCCTATTGGGCGCGCTTGTTCACAACAGCATGACAGTCTATCAGTGAACGTCCTTCCAGTATTCGCGCTTGAGCAGATAAGCAAATACAAAGAAGAAGGCCAAGAACAACAACACGTAGGTGCCGATGCGCTGACTCTGCAGTTTTACTGGGTTTGCCGAGTACGCCAAGAAGGTCACGAGATTTTTAATCTTCTCGTCAAACTGTTCCGTCGTCAGCGAGCCAGTCTTGGGCAGCACAGTCAACTGATGGCAGTCTTCGTGGGTAATAGGTGTGCCCGTCAGGGTGTCGTATTGCTTCTTACCCTCTTCAACGACCTGTACCTGCTTACAACCAATAACCTGACGACCCTGCAGGCCAGCCAATACGTTAGGCATACCAACGTTCGGGAAGGCCTTGTTATTTACACCCCATGGCCGGGTCGGATCTTCATAGAAGGTGCGCATGTAGGTGTACAGCCAATCATTACCACGCACACGAGCAACCAAGGTCAAATCCGGTGGTGCAGCACCAAACCAAACTTTGGCGTCTTGTGGTTGCATGCCGATCTTCATCAGATCGCCAATTTTCGCACCGGTGAACACCAGGTTATCGAGCATCAACTGATTAGGGATACCCAAATCAGTTGCGACCCGCTCATAGCGTTGAAACTTAGTGCTATGGCAACCCATGCAATAGTTAGTGAATGTCTGGGCGCCGTCCTGCATTGCTGCCTGATCGGCAACATCGACCTCAACGTGATCCAGCGGATATTCAAGAGCTGCGCTTGCAAAAGCAAACGTCGGCAGAATAGCGAGGATTAGAGCTGCAAAATGCTTCTTCATTAGCAAGTCACCCGATCCGGAACCGGTTTAGTCTTTTCCATACGCGTATAAAACGGCATTAGGAGAAAGAAGGCGAAATACAGAATGGTGCAAGTCCGCGACATGATCGTGCCAAGATCGGATGGAGCCTGAGAACCGTAGTACCCCAGAATCACAAACGAAATAGCAAAAACCACCATCCAGATCTTGCTCAACCAACCCTTATGGCGAATTGACTTAACCGGACTACGATCCAGCCACGGCAGCACAAACAGAATGGCAATCGCAGCACCCATGGCAACCACACCCATCAATTTGTCAGGCACAGCCCGCAAAATTGCGTAAAACGGGGTGAAATACCAAACCGGAGCAATGTGCGCAGGTGTTTTGAAGGCGTTAGCCACTTCGAAGTTCGGCTTCTCAAGGAAGTATCCACCCATTTCCGGGAAGAAGAACACGATCGCGCAGAACACAAACAAGAACACCACTACACCGACAATATCTTTTACGGTGTAGTACGGATGGAACGGAATACCGTCCAGAGGAATGCCGTTAGCATCCTTCTGCTTCTTGATATCCACACCTTCAGGGTTGTTCGAACCCACTTCATGCAATGCCAAAATATGCAGCACAACCAAGCCCAAGATAACGATCGGCAAGGCAATTACATGCAAGGCAAAGAAGCGATTCAGGGTAATACCCGAGATCAGGTAATCACCACGAATCCACTGGGTCAGATCAGCACCGATAACTGGAATAGCACCAAACAGGGAGATAATTACCTGCGCACCCCAGTACGACATCTGCCCCCACGGTAGCAGATAGCCCATGAAGGCTTCGGCCATTAGCATCAAGTAGATCAACATACCAAACAGCCAAACCAGTTCACGGGGCTTCTGGTAAGAACCATAAAGCAGGCCACGGAACATGTGCATGTACACCACAACAAAGAACGCCGAGGCGCCCGTGGAGTGCAGATAGCGAATGATCCAGCCGTAATCAACATCACGCATGATGTATTCGACCGAGGCAAATGCCTCTTCCGCCGACGGCGTGTAGCTCATGGTCAACCAAATGCCGGTGATGATCTGATTTACCAGAACCAACAAGGCCAACGAGCCGAAAAAGTAGAAGAAGTTAAAGTTCTTCGGTGCGTAATACTTACTTAAATGCTCTTCCCACATTTTAGTCGCAGGAAAGCGAGCATCTACCCACTCCATGAATTTACTCATCACGCTTTCTCCTGGTCGACGCCTAGGACAACCACATCAGCCGACTCGTAAGAATGCGGCGGTACCGGCAGATTCAACGGCGCTGGCTGCGATTTGTACACGCGCCCAGCCAAGTCGTAACGCGAGCCGTGACACGGGCAGAAATAACCGCCGACCCACTGTGGACCAAGATCAACCGCAGCCACTTCCGGACGGAAGGACGGCGAGCAACCCAAATGCGTACACAGACCGACCAAGATTAAAATCTCTGGCTTGTATGAGCGCGTGCCGGCCTTCACATAGGCAGGCTGCTCAGAGGCCTTCGACTCAGGATCCGCCAACTCAGGATCGAGTTTAGGCAGAGCCGCTAGCATCTCTTCTGTCCGATGCAAAATAAACACCGGCTGACCGCGCCACTCAGCAACAATCTGCTGACCAAGCTCAATCTTGCTGATATTTACCTTTACCGGGGCTCCAGCGGCCTTAGCCTTGGCACTCGGGAACCATGACCCCACAAACGGGACCGCAGCACCCACCGCTCCTGCCGCACCAACCACCGAAGTGGCTGCTACGAGGAAGCGACGCCGGCCTGTATTCACGCCGTCATTGCTCATTCAGTCGTCTCCATCAGCTTTGTGGCCTGTTATTCAGGCGTCTACTAAGAAATTTAGAGCTATGCAAAAAAATCTCTTAGATGGTAAAGAAAAGCCCCATATCTGACAAGGCAATAGCAGGATACAAATATGCCGAAAGCCTTGCCAGCCGCGACTTTAGCGGCTGCGGCAAGTTGCCGCAGAACAAATATTCGGATAAAAAAAACGCCCAGTTCCGCGAGGAAGCTGGGCGCTTTTTGAGCGTAGCAGCGAATTAACGCTTCGAGTACTGCGGACGCTTACGCGCTTTACGCAGACCGACTTTCTTACGTTCAACTTCACGGGCATCACGAGTCACGAAGCCAGCTTTGCGCAGAGCGCCACGCAGGGTTTCGTCGTACTGCATCAGTGCGCGAGTGATACCGTGGCGGATTGCGCCAGCTTGACCACTTACACCACCACCGATCACGGTGACGTAGATGTCGAATTTTTCGACAGTCTCAGTCAATTCCAGCGGCTGACGAACTACCATGCGGGCAGTTTCGCGGCCGAAGAAATTATCCAGCGAACGGTTGTTGATGGAGATGTTACCAGTACCCGGACGCAGGAAAACGCGTGCGGTTGCGGTCTTGCGACGGCCAGTGCCGTAATTTTGAGTCGCCGACATAATGAACTATACCGTTAAAACATCAGTTCTTGGGGCTGCTGAGCAGTATGAGGGTGTACAGCGCCCGCATAGACTTTCAGCTTACGGTACATGTCGCGACCCAACGGGTTCTTAGGCAGCATGCCTTTAACCGCGATTTCAATCGGGGCCTCAGGCTTCTTAGCGATCAGGCCTTCGAAATTGGAAGACTTGATGCCGCCTGGGAAACCGGAGTGACGGTAGTACATTTTGTCTTGCGCTTTGTTGCCGGTAACACGTACCTGCTCAGCGTTGATGATCACGATGTAGTCACCGGTGTCAACGTGAGGGGTGTATTCAGGCTTGTGCTTGCCACGCAGACGGCTGGCGACTTCAGTGGCCAGACGACCCAGAGTCTGACCAGCGGCGTCGACGACAAACCAGTCGCGCTGAACTGTTTCCGGTTTTGCAGTAAAAGTTGTCATTCTTTAATAGCCTCAGGGGCCGCCCTGTAAATTAGACGGCGGATCTTA
>JBBKVZ010000182.1:0-3744 GCA_037968715.1 Pseudomonas sp. | reverse complement strand
ACCAGCGGAATCGCCAGCCAAGTGCCAAGGAGAAAACCGACGAAGTACCCGGACATTATCAGTCCGAGCATCCCGGTGGAGTAGCCTTCGGCTACGCCGCGCAGGGTCAGTAGGGTGTTGAGCAGACCGTTGCCAAGCAGGAGTAAAACAACTCCAGAAAGCAAGGAACTGATGGGAGCAAGTAAGGACCACATAGGCTGCTACCTTAGGTGAGTAGCTCCGCGAGGACAAGCTAGAATGTAACCTAAATACCCATGTGCGTTTGTAAGTTGTTGTTTTATATTGGTTATATAATTTGCCTGTGCTACTTCGTGATCGCCTATGAATTTATCTCTGGGTATGTTTAACGGCGTAAAAGCTGTTTGTTGGCTAAGTCTGCGCGGTCCAAAGCCGGCGCTCGCGCATCAAATATACGCACAACGCAGGGTCAGTCTTTGCCATGGCGCTGCACAATCTTTTGGTAAGTGCCGTCTGCCCGCATGGCGCGAATAGCCGCATTGAAACCGTCGATAATCTCTTGGTGTTGCGGGTGACTGCGGCGCACCAGAATATGCAGCGGCGACTCCGACAAAGGTTTTGGTAAAAATTCCAGCTTGTCGCTGATGTCGCGTAACTCGCCATTAAAGGCATGCTGCGCCACCTGTTGATCCTCGACGATTAGTTGCACGCGGGCCAATGCCAGCATGCGTGCGGCATTGGCGAAACTATTGACTGGGTATTTATGCAGGCTTGCGTCGCTGTCAAACGTCGGTGCATAGCTATAGCCACGTACCACCGCTATTTCGTAGGGCAGCAGATCGCTAAGTTGCTGAAATTGGATATTGCTGCCTTTCTTGCCAATAAAACGTATTTGGTTGACGAGGTAGGGCTCTGAGTACTGGCCGTAAATGGCGCGCTCAGGAGCAAACCAGGCGGTGGCAACAATGTCGTAGCGATCGCGCTGAATGCCTTCCAGTACGCGCGCCCACGGCGCTTGTTCATATTCACTGAGAAACCCGGCCCGCTTCAGTGCGCTACTGACCAGGTCGATGGCCAAGCCGTTATTGGGCAGACTCTGATCGCTGAAAGGCGGCCATTTGTCGGCCGCTAAGCGTAACGGCGCAGCATGGACTTGGCTGGCAAACAGTAGGGCGCCTAGGCAGGCGCAAACAAATCGACAAGGCATAACCGCAGGCTCCGAAACGGACTATTCACAGTTTAGCTGCCGCATGGCTGGGTGCAGGTGTGCTGCTTTGCGATTAAATGCGACGGCTTACTGTGGTTGATACCACAGTTCTTTGCGGGCAAAGGGTGTCGCGGTTGGGAGTTGCGGATTGTGCAGCTCAATCACTTGGCGTTGCGCAAGGTTTGCCTTGCTTAAGGTGGCTGCGTGGTGGCGCTCAAACAAGGCCTCGAAACTACCGTCGGTGATAGCCGCTTCTAGCCCCTGGCTAATCTGTGCGGCCAGATCGGGTCGTTGCAGCGAGGTGAAAAAATAGAATGCGGTCGGGTAGTGCAGCACCACGTGTTCGTCGACCGCCAAGTGTTGCCCGGCTTGTTCGGCAAGGGCTTGCTCCTGCCAAACAGTTACGACTTCGCGGGGGAAGACATCAAAGCGTCCGGCCACCAGCATACTGAACAGCCCCGCATAGCTTGGGCTGGTAACAACCTGCAGGCCGTTGGCACGCAGTAGGGCGGTGTCCGGCCAGTCGTGGCGTTGCCCGAAGCGTAGCGTTTTGAGTTGCTCCAAGCTGCTGATGTGGCTCAGTCGTTGTTGCTCTGCTGGGCGCAGTAAATTAATTCGCCAGCCGATCAGCCCTTTGTAGATGGGGATGCGGATGGGCAGCAAACGCTGTTCACGCTCTTCGGTAGTCATCGCCCACATGACTTGGATGGCCGGTTTGTTGTGCTCAAGGTTGGATTGCGCACGGGCCTGATTCATCGGCTCGTCGCTTGGTTGCAGGTGATATTGATCAGGCGTGTGATCGAGCGCCAGTTGTAGCAGTTCGATTACATAGCGTTCTGGCTCGGCGTCGCGCGAGTGTCGCGGATAGGTCAGGGTCTCGTCCGCCAAGAGCTGGGTGCAAGGCAGGAGGGCAAGCATTAGCCAGCTATACATGCACTTCATGCCAGGAACCTTGTGCTGGTGTGGGCCGTGGCGAGCGGCTGCCGATATCGATACACAAGCGACTGTTTGCGATGCACGCAAACAGTCGCCCACGAGTGCTTAGTAGTTGCCCATATAGTCGCGCTTACCAACTTCAATGCCGCTGTGGCGCAAAATGGCGTAGCTGGTGCTGATGTGGAAGAAGAACTGCGGAATACCGTAGCTGAGCAAGTAGTTCTGAGCGTTGAACTTGCGCTCTTTCGGGGTGCCGGGACGGGTGATGATTTCGCGTTCTTCCTGGCCGTTGATTTGCTCTGGGGTGAAGCTGTCGAGGTAGCTCAGCGTTTTGGCAAGCAGGGCTTGCAGATCAGCGAAGGTTTGCTCGTTGTCGTCGTACTTGGGAACTTCTACACCGGCCAGACGCGAGCTAATGCCGCGGGCAAAGTCGGCGGCGATCTGTACTTGGCGGGTCAGGGCGAACATATCCGGGAACAAACGTGCTTGCAGCAGGGCATTGGCTTCGATGTTCTTGGCGGCGGTGTGCGCTTCAGTTTTGTGCAATATCTCGCTCAAACTGGTGAGCATCTGCTTGAACACGGGCACAGAGGCGGCATACAGGGAAATGGTCATGGTGGGCTCCGATTAAATGTGCGGGTAAGTATAGCGATAAGCCGCTGCACAACTGCGCTCAGTTGTGCGGACTTTATGCCTTTTGCGGCGATGGCCGTTGGTCGCGAAAAAACTGCTGGCGCTCAAGGATCCGTTGTCGGTGCCGACACAATGTTTAATACACTTGTCAGGTATACCGTCATGACCAGTCTGGCCTCGCTTGCTCCCGGTGCCGCCCGTGCGCCGTATCAGAACAATTCAACCCCTGTGCGTAACGCTGTCGATGCCCAGCAAACGCTGGCTAATCGTCTGGCTGAGCGCTTGGGCTTAAGTCCCGGTGATTTAAGCGCCAAGGCCGATGATTACAGCCCGGCAAAAGTAGCTGAGCGGATATTGGGTTTTGTTGGCGGTCATCTGGCCCGAGCCGCGGCAGACGGTGCGGATTCTGAGCAGCAGAGCAAGAACTTGCAGCAGTTTCGTAAAGGGGTGGAAAAGGGCTTTGCCGACGCCCGTAAAATTCTCGATGGCCTGGGTGTGCTTACCGGTCAGGTGGCAGCCAATGTCGACGACACCTATCAGCGGATTCAGCAGGGCCTAAGTGCGCTCGATCAGCAGTATGTCGCCCCGCCAGCCGCTGCTGGCGAGACTAAGGCTGTGGCTGCCTATAGCGAACGCTTCGCGGCGCAAGCGCAAAGCTTTGACTTGCAAGTGACTACCCGCGAGGGCGACAAATTACGCATCTCGGTGGCTCAGGCTTCGGCCAGCTATGCGCAAACCAGCGTGGCCGAGGGCAGCAGTGCTAATGGCAATGGCAATGCGCGCGTTAGTCAGTTCAGCAGCCAGTCGAGCACCTTGCAGATTGGCGGCTTTCAGGTCAGCGTCGAAGGTCAGTTAAATGATGACGAACGTGCGGCCCTGAGCAAACTCTTCTCGCAGGTGCGCGAACTTTCCGACAAGTTCTTTGCCGGTGACCTGCAGGGCGCTTTTGATCAGGCGTTAAAGCTTGAGTTGGACGGCGGACAACTGGCGTCGATGTCGCTCAATCTCAG
>JBBKVZ010000181.1:0-2750 GCA_037968715.1 Pseudomonas sp. | reverse complement strand
ACAACACCCTGGCTTTTCAGCAATTGCCCCATGGTCGCCTTGATCCGGTACTGAGTAAACAGCTCATTGAACTTGATCTCGGTCAGGCGGCGCTGGGAGGTGAACAGTTCATTCTCACTGTCGAGTACGTCCAACAAAGAGCGCTCGCCCAGTGCAAACTGCTTCTGATAGGCCTCACGCACGCGGCCGTTGTAATCGGCATAATCGCTGGCAATAGGTAACTGCTCACGGGCATTGGTCAGCGCATTCCAAGCCAAACCCATTTCCTCACTCAACACCCGCAAGGCGTTATTGCGAATGTCCATGGCTTCATTGGTTTGGTAGGCCTTGGCTTGCAGATTGGCCTTATCGCTGCCACCGGCAAATAGGTTGTAGCGCATGCGCAACATGGCCTGCCATTCGTTGACGTGGCCTGTGGTGCCATCTAGGTTGTTATCCGCCGATCGCGACAGTTCAGCATCTACGCGCGGATAAAACGTCGATTTGGCGGCCTCATACTGTTGCTCCGTGGCCTGCACATCTGCCTCAGCCGAACGCAGCAGTGGGCTGTTATCACGCACCTGTTGCCGAGCGTCTTGCAGGCTTGTCGGCAATTGGCCAACCAGCCCTTGGGGCAAACTCAGGTCCTGTGGGTCCTGACCGACCACGCTGTAATAGTTAACCTGCGCATCAGCCAAATTGGTTTGTTCGGTAATCAGATTGTTCTTGGCCTGCGCCAAACGCGCTTCTGCTTGGTCAAAATCTGCCGTGCGCCCTACGCCACTCTCGGTACGCAGGCGGATTTGATCGTGCACGCGCTGGTGGCGCAGCAGGTTCTCGCGGGCCAAGCTGACCAACTCTTGACGCTGTAATACGTCGATGTACGTTTGCGCCACATCCAGACCGGTACGCTCTGCACTGCCCAGCAAGGCATATGCCCGCGAATTAACCGTCGCCTGCTGCCGACCAACTTCGCTAGAGGTTGCAAAACCGTCAAACACCATTTGCCGTAAGCGCAGGCTCGACTCACTGCGCGTCAGGGTTTCATACTGATGTCCGCTGGTGCGCGTGCCTGGACTATCGGTGCCCTCACGGCCAGTTCCGGCCAGCAGGTCCACCTGAGGTAAATAACCACCCTTGGCGGCCCGCACCTGCTCATCGGCAGACAGTCGGCGATTGATCCCAGCCTGAATCTCCGGATGAACATCCAAAGCTGCCTGCATGGCCTGCGAGAGGGTTTGTGCGTGAGTTTGGGCTGAGATCAAAAATACTAGGGGAAACAGAGCAAAAACGGGCATGCGCATGAGACGACTTATCCTTTTATGCGAGAGCTTATATTAAGCGTTGAGGATGAGCCGCAGCAGCCCAAAAAACTCATCCGAAAACCACTCAAAGCCTTTAAAATAAAGGCTTCTCGCACACCGAATTGGGCACATCAACACCTAATATCAAAGTGACATTACACAGCCGATTGTTTAGGATTAACCCTATCAGCGTCAACATACTGTAATAAAAGTCAAGAGCAAAAAATTATAAGCCATTGATTTTGTGACGTAAAACTACTTTCGAAATACTTTTAAATTTACAGATGCGCCCCGCCCAAAAAGCTTTTAGCGCGCGTAAATCAACAGAAAACAGCCCCGGAGTTTCTTTATGAGCAGCGTTATCGCCATCGTTAAAAGCATTGTCGGACAAGTATTTGCTCGCTCCGCCGACGGCGTACAACGCTTGTTAATTGAAGGCGATCGCCTGCTGGCGGGCGACCAAGTTTTAACCGGCCAAGCAGGCATGATCAGCCTCGAACTGGCCGATGGCCGCCGCATGGATTTGGGCCGCGAGTCACAATGGACCGCTACCGCTGAAGCTGCGCCAGCGGCAGTAATTGCCGACGCCAACTTATCCGTTAGTGAGCTGCAACAAGCCATTACCGCAGGGCTCGACCCTACTACTGAACTGGAAGCCACTGCTGCAGGCGCTGGCAGCGCTGGAGGCACCGGTGGAGCCGCTGGTGGCGGTCACAGCTTCGTTGTGCTGGACCCTACAGCTGGACAACTTGACCCAACAATAGGCTACCCAACAGCCGGACTCGGCGCGGGCACCGATCGCCTAGAGCAACAACTCGGCGCCACAGACAATGGCACTGCTACTCAAGCGCCTATTATCGACAACAACATCCCGCCAGTTGCCTTGCCTGACGCCAACAGCACTGAAGAAAACACCATCCTCAACGCCAAGGTCCCGCCGGCCACCGACATAGACGGTAGCATTGCAGCCAACGGCTATACCCTCAGCACAGGGCTTGGCGCCAACAGCGGTAGCCTGACATTTAATGCCGATGGCTCTTACAGCTTCAATCCCGGCACCGATTTTGACTTTCTGGCTGTCGGCGAAAGCCGCGACCTGACTTTCACGTACACCGCCACTGACAACAACGGCGCAGTTAGTGCGCCAGCGACCATCACCATCACCATTACCGGCAGCAACGATGTACCCGTACTGGCCAGCAGCGACGTCACCGGCGCCGTCACCGAACTGCTGACCCCGGCAGGCAACCTGACTGACAGCGGCAGCATCGCTTTCACTGACGTCGACCTCACCGACACGCATACCGTCTCGGTAACGACAAACGGCACGCCTTTGGGCGGCCTGACCGCCAGCGTGCTCGGCAACGACATCAACTGGAACTACAGCGTGGCCGCCAGCGCCACGGAATACTTGGCCGCCGGCGAAACCACAGTAGAAACCTTCACCGTCACCCTTGATGACGGCAA
>JBBKVZ010000180.1:0-15388 GCA_037968715.1 Pseudomonas sp. | reverse complement strand
CTCCTTTCTCCTCAGCGGGTCGGTCCCATCGACTGCGGCCGACGATGGAACAAGCCTAGACCCGCTTGGACATGGGAACCAATTTATCAAGCGTAACAACTCGATAGTTATAATCTTTGATCCTCTGGACAGTAAACGGGCCACCAGGATCCGTTGTGCTCCCGCGCGCCCGACTCAAGCGACGAGCACGAAATCGACAAAGGCCAACCCCGCGGCGATCAGGCTATAGGGCAACTGAGTCAAGGCATGGAAGATCGGGTTGCAACCGGAGACTTAGGCCGCCAATACGCTGGAATCACCGTAGAAACAGCCTTGGCCGCCAAAGCCCGAAGCCGCCAGCAGCGCCTATGGCCCTGGGATTATCGGCCTGCGACGCATAGGACAGGGGCATGATGATGGGAATGCTCAAGGCGAAGATGCCCCAGGACAAGCCCGCGGCTAAAGCCAAATCGGCCATGGTCAGAAACGCCATGGCAGGCAGTATCCGTGGGCTCATATAGGGCTTGAGCGACCCCACTGCAGACCGCGGCCGCATCAGCTGAGCGCACACCCCTTGAAGATAAAGGCGGCAATGACGATGCCGATAGCCGGCAACAGGGTCTTGAAACCATCGACCATCTGATCGAGCATCTCGCGGGAGCTCTTGAAGCAATCGATCACCCGCTTCATGGCTTCGTCCACGGTCAGGGCATTGAGGTAATCAGCGACGAAGATCACCACGCCCTGGACAAAGGCCATCAACAATGAAGAGCGCCGGCCCTTGGTCAGCTTCAACGCAGCACGCCGAAAAGCCAGTGCTCCACCGGTACACATAACCATGCAATCAAGGCGCCGAAATTGCCGCACACCAGGATCAGCCAACCGATGGTTTTGCCTTGCATGACCTTCAGGACGGTTTCGGAAAATTTGTTCAGCGACTGCGTAGACGACAGCAGTAACAGGCCAGAAACGGCCCCCAGAATAGGGCAACGTAGGAAAGAGCCAGGGTCAAGACGACAGCAGGCAGGATCAGGCTCAGAGCGGTAGGGTCAGACATGCTGGGCAATTGTTCTTATGGGGCCGTAATCGGCAGATTCGAAGACAGCTAAATCTTACCCGAGCAGGCGGTCGCACATAAGATCAAATATGGCGTGCGGAAAACTATACCCAGCAAAAACAAAAAAACCGGGCCAAGGCCCGGTTTTTTCTACAACCTACAACTTACTCGGCAGCTTCTACTGCGCCGCCGACCGGACGGTCGACCAGCTCAACATAAGCCATCGGAGCGTTGTCACCAGTGCGGAAACCGCACTTGAGGATACGCAGATAACCGCCCTGACGGGTGGCGTAACGCTTGCCCAGGTCGTTGAACAACTTACCGACAATGGCTTTCGAACGGGTACGGTCGAAGGCCAGACGACGGTTAGCAACGCTGTCTTCTTTAGCCAGAGTAATCAGCGGCTCGGCAACGCGACGCAGCTCTTTGGCTTTCGGCAGAGTAGTTTTGATCAGCTCGTGCTCGAACAGCGACACCGCCATGTTCTGGAACATAGCCTTACGGTGTGCGCTTGTGCGGCTAAGGTGACGGCCACTTTTACGATGACGCATGGTTCAATTCCTTACCAAACTGACGTTCGGTGATGATGACGTTCAGGCAGTCGCCTTATCGTCTTTCTTCAGACTTGCCGGCGGCCAATTGTCGAGGCGCATACCGAGGGACAGACCGCGTGAAGCCAGAACATCCTTGATTTCAGTCAGGGATTTCTTGCCCAGGTTCGGCGTTTTCAACAATTCCACTTCGGTGCGCTGAATCAGATCGCCGATGTAGTAAATGTTCTCTGCCTTGAGGCAGTTTGCCGAACGTACGGTCAGTTCCAGGTCATCAACCGGACGCAACAGGATCGGATCAATCTCGTCTTCCTGTTCGATAACCACAGGCTCACTGTCACCCTTGAGGTCGACGAACGCAGCCAACTGCTGTTGCAGTATGGTTGCGGCACGGCGGATAGCCTCTTCAGGATCCAGAGTACCGTTGGTCTCCAGGTCAATAACCAACTTGTCCAGGTTAGTACGCTGCTCAACACGAGCGTTCTCTACCACGTACGACACACGGCGTACCGGGCTAAACGAAGCATCCAGCTGCAAGCGACCAATGCTGCGGCTTTCATCTTCATCGCTCTGACGAGCGTCAGCCGGCTCATAGCCGCGACCACGAGCTACGGTGAGCCTCATGTTCAGCGCGCCAGTGGAAGCCATGTTAGCGATCACGTGGTCGCCATTGACGATTTCGACATCATGATCCAGCTGAATATCGGCAGCGGTGACTACACCCGAGCCCTTCTTCGCCAGAGTCAGCGTCACTTCGTCGCGACCGTGCAACTTGATAGCCAGACCTTTCAGGTTAAGCAGGATTTCAATGACATCTTCCTGAATACCTTCAATGGCGCTGTACTCATGGAGTACACCGTCAATCTCGGCCTCGACTACTGCACAGCCAGGCATGGAGGACAACAGGATGCGACGCAGCGCGTTGCCCAAGGTGTGTCCAAAGCCACGCTCGAGAGGCTCGAGTGTGATCTTGGCGCGGGTCGGACTGACCACCTGCACATCGATATGGCGGGGGGTCAGGAACTCATTTACCGAAATCTGCATGGATGCACCTATTTTCTAGCCCTTACTTGGAGTAGAGCTCGACAATCAGGCTTTCGTTGATGTCAGCGGAGAGATCACTGCGAACCGGTACGGCTTTGAACAGGCCGGACTTCTTCTCAATGTCTACTTCTACCCATTCAACGCGGCCACGCTGGGCACACAGTTCAAGAGCCTGAACAATACGCAGCTGATTCTTCGACTTCTCGCGAACTGCAACGACGTCGCCAGCTTTAACCTGGTAGGACGGCACGTTTACAGTCTTACCGTTTACGCTGATCGCTTTGTGCGAAACCAGCTGACGGGATTCGGCGCGGGTAGCACCATAGCCCATACGATAAACCACGTTATCCAGACGGCACTCGAGCAGTTGCAGCAGGTTCTCACCAGTAGCGCCTTTCTTGCCGGCTGCTTCTTTGTAATAACCGCTGAATTGACGTTCAAGCACACCGTAGATACGTCGGACTTTTTGCTTTTCTCGCAGCTGGGTGCCGTAGTCGGACTGACGGCTACGGCGCTGACCGTGAATACCTGGGGCTGCTTCGATGTTGCACTTCGATTCCAGGGCGCGGACGCCACTTTTCAGGAAAAGATCAGTGCCTTCACGACGAGACAGTTTGCATTTGGGACCAATGTAACGAGCCATTTCTCACTGTCTCCTGATTACACGCGACGCTTCTTCGAAGGACGGCATCCGTTGTGCGGGATGGGTGTCACATCGGTGATGCTGGCGATCTTGTAACCGCAGCCGTTCAAAGCACGGACAGCGGACTCACGACCCGGACCGGGACCCTTGACGTTGACGTCGAGGTTCTTCAGGCCGAATTCCAGCGCAGCTTGACCAGCACGTTCAGCAGCCACCTGGGCAGCGAACGGGGTGCTTTTACGCGAGCCGCGGAAACCCGAACCACCGGAGGTAGCCCAGGACAGGGCGTTACCCTGACGGTCAGTAATGGTCACGATTGTGTTGTTGAAGGAAGCGTGGATGTGGGCGATGCCATCAACCACCGTCTTTTTGACTTTCTTACGAGTACGAGCAGCAGGTTTTGCCATGACTAGATTCCTGTCGATGCGCGAATGCGATTACTTGCGGATCGGCTTACGCGGGCCCTTACGGGTACGCGCGTTGGTCTTGGTACGCTGACCGCGAACCGGCAGACCACGACGATGACGCAGGCCGCGGTAGCAACCCAGGTCCATCAAGCGCTTGATTTTCATGTTCACTTCACGACGCAGGTCGCCTTCGGTATTCACCTTGGCTACTTCGCCACGCAGCTGCTCGATCTGCTCGTCAGAGAGATCTTTGATCTTTACTGCCGGATTAACACCAGCAGCCGCACAGATTTTCTGTGCGGTAGTGCGACCAACACCAAAGATGTAGGTCAACGAGATAACAGCGTGCTTGTTATCCGGAATGTTTACGCCTGCAATACGGGCCATTCAGTTGGACTCCTTTGACAGCTACCGACACCCTTTAAAGCCAAGAAAAGGGCGCGCGATATTAACGCTGTAATAGCAAATAATCAACCCAGTAGCGCACTAGCTACCGGGCTTTTAACGCTTTATGTCAAAATCAGCCCTGGCGCTGCTTATGACGCGGTTCAGCGCTGCAGATTACGCGTACGACGCCTTCGCGTCGAATAATCTTGCAGTTACGGCACAGCTTTTTCACCGATGCACGAACTTTCATCACCAACTCCTCTAACCTTACAGATACTTCAGCGGAGCATGCCGCTGCCGTAACCCTTCAGGTTGGTTTTCTTCATCAGGGATTCATACTGGTGCGAAACGAGGTGAGATTGAACCTGGGCCATAAAGTCCATGACAACCACAACCACGATCAGCAACGATGTCCCGCCAAGATAGAACGGAACATTAGCTGCCACCACCAGAAACTGCGGCAGCAAACATACCGCCGTCATGTACAGAGCACCGAACATAGTTAAGCGAGTCAACACACCATCAATGTAGCGCGCTGACTGCTCACCTGGACGAATGCCCGGAATAAAGGCACCGGACTTTTTCAGGTTTTCCGCTACGTCTTTCGGATTAAACATCAACGCTGTATAGAAGAAGCAGAAGAAAATAATCCCCGCACTAAACAGCAAGATGTTCAACGGCTGACCCGGAGCAATTGCCTGAGACAAATCCTGCATCCAGCCCATACCTTCAGACTGACCAAACCATGCACCTAGAGATGCCGGGAATAGCAAAATGCTGCTGGCAAAAATAGCAGGAATAACCCCTGCCATATTAACTTTCAAAGGTAAGTGGCTTGTCTGCGCAGCGAAGACCTTGCGACCCTGCTGACGCTTAGCGTAGTGCACCGCAATGCGACGCTGCCCACGCTCGATAAAGACCACAAACGCAATGATTGCAACCGCCAGCACACCGATCACTATCAAGGCGAAGATATTAATATCGCCCAGACGAGCAGACTCAAAAGACTGCCCAATAGCGCTCGGAAGACCAGCCACGATACCTGCAAAAATCAGGATCGAGATGCCATTACCGATACCACGCTCAGTGATCTGCTCACCAAGCCACATCATGAACATCGCACCCGTTACAAAGGTGGTCACAGCCACGAAGTGAAAGCCAAAATCAGCTGCGAAAGCAACGCCCTGACCAGCCAAACCAACGGACATGCCCGCCGCCTGAACCAAAGCCAAGACTAAGGTACCGTAGCGTGTGTACTGGCTAATCTTACGACGACCAGACTCACCCTCCTTCTTCAACTGCTCCAGATGGGGGCTAACAGTGGTCATCAATTGCATGATGATCGATGCCGAAATATACGGCATGATCCCCAATGCAAAGATGCTCATCCGCTCTAGCGCACCACCCGAGAACATATTGAACAAGCTAAGAATGGTCCCCTCATTCTGCCGAAACAGATCAGCCAGTCGCTCAGGATTGATGCCAGGGACCGGAATATGCGCTCCGACCCGATAGACGATAATCGCCAACAGGAGAAACCGCAGACGCGCCCATAACTCGGACAACCCACCATTGCTTTGACTTGAGAGAGCACCTTGCTTAGCCATTTATTCCTCGAACTTGCCGCCAGCTGCTTCGATAGCCGCACGCGCACCTTTGGTGGCAGCGATACCTTTGAGGGTGACAGCACGAGTAATCTCACCGGACAGCATCACTTTCACGCGCTGTACGTTTTGATTAATCAGGTTGGCATCCTTCAGGGTTTGCAAAGTAACAACGCCGCCTTCCACTTTATTCAGCTCAGATGTACGCACTTCTGCGCGATCCATAGCCTTCAAGGAAACGAAGCCGAACTTAGGCAAACGACGATGCAACGGCTGCTGGCCGCCTTCAAAACCTGGAGCAATAGTGCCACCGGAGCGCGAAGACTGGCCCTTGTGGCCGCGACCACAAGTTTTGCCTAGACCGCTACCAATACCACGGCCAACGCGCAGCTTGTTACGGCGCGAACCCGGAGCAGGACTAAGATCATTAAGTTTCATCGATTAAACCTCGACGCGCAGCATGTAGTAAGCCTTGTTGATCATCCCGCGATTCTCGGGAGTATCCAGCACTTCTACAGTGTGACCGATACGACGCAGCCCCAAACCCTTAACGCACAATTTGTGGTTAGGGATGCGGCCAGTCATGCTTTTGATCAGCGTAACTTTAACAGTTGCAGTAGCCATGATCAGAAGATCTCCTGAACAGTCTTGCCGCGCTTAGCAGCAATAGAGGCAGGGGACTGCATAGCTTTCAAACCTTTAAAAGTGGCATGAACCACGTTTACCGGGTTAGTCGAACCGTAGCACTTAGCTAATACGTTCTGCACACCAGCAACTTCGAGAACAGCACGCATTGCGCCGCCAGCGATGATGCCAGTACCTTCAGAAGCCGGTTGCATGTATACCTTAGAGGCACCATGACCAGACTTCATCGCGTATTGCAGGGTGGTACCGTTAAGGTCCACTTGAATCATGTTGCGACGCGCAGCTTCCATAGCTTTCTGGATAGCAGCAGGCACTTCACGAGACTTACCACGGCCAAAACCTACACGACCTTTACCATCACCCACTACGGTCAACGCAGTGAAAGTGAAGATACGGCCGCCTTTTACGGTCTTAGCAACGCGGTTAACTTGAACTAACTTCTCGATGTAGCCTTCGTCGCGCTTTTGGTCGTTATTTGACATAACTTAAAACTCCATCCCGCCTTCACGAGCAGCATCAGCCAGTGCCTGAACACGGCCGTGATACTTGAAGCCCGAACGATCGAAGGCAACTTGAGTAATGCCGGCGACTTTCGCACGCTCAGCAATTAGCAGCCCAACCTTTTTGGCCGCGTCAATGTTGCCAGTGGCAGCATCACGCAATTCTTTATCCAAAGTCGAAGCACTTGCCAAGACTTTGCCGCCGTCGGCCGAAATGACTTGGGCGTATATGTGCTGCGAGGAGCGGTAGACGCAGAGACGCACGACTTCTAATTCGTGCATTTTCAGGCGTGCTTTGCGCGCGCGACGCAGACGGGTAACTTTCTTGTCGGTCATTTGCTAGCCCTACTTCTTCTTCGCTTCTTTACGACGGACGACTTCGTCTGCGTAACGCACACCTTTGCCTTTGTACGGCTCTGGTGGACGGAAGTCGCGGATCTCAGCGGCCACCTGACCAACCAACTGCTTATCAATACCCCGAATCAGGATATCAGTTTGGCTGGGTGTTTCGGCGGTGATGCCGGCAGGTAAGTCATATTCCACTGGGTGCGAGAAGCCTAGAGCCAGGGAAAGCACTTCGCCTTTAGCTTGTGCCTTATAACCAACACCAACCAACTGGAGCTTACGCTCGAAGCCTTGGCTTACACCGAGAACCATGTTGTTCACGAGTGAACGAGTGGTACCGGCCATCGCGCGAGTTTGCTGATCGCCATTACGGGCTGCAAAACGCAACTCGCCGGCTTCTTCAGTAACTTCAACGGATGAATGAACTTTTAGATCTAGAGTACCCTTGGCACCCTTAACCGAAAGCTGCTGACCTGACAGTTTAACTTCAACGCCAGCGGGCAGCTTTACGGGGTTCTTAGCGACGCGAGACATGCTTATCCCCCCTTAGAACACTGTGCAAAGGACTTCGCCACCGATACCGGCAGCACGCGCAGCACGGTCAGTCATCACACCTTTGTTGGTAGTGACGATAGACACACCAAGACCACCACGAACCTTAGGAAGGTCGTTGACGGACTTGTACTGGCGCAGACCAGGACGGCTGACGCGCTTCACTTCTTCGATGACTGGACGGCCTTCGAAGTACTTCAGCTCGATGGTTAGCAACGGCTTAATTTCGCTGCTTACTTTAAATTCCGCGATATAGCCTTCGTCTTTCAAGACTTGAGCTACAGCCACCTTCAAAGTGGAAGATGACATGCTTACGACGGACTTTTCGGCCATCTGGGCATTACGGATACGAGTTAGCATGTCCGCTAACGGGTCCTGCATACTCATGGGCTAGACGCTCCTAATACAAAAAGAATTAGCCTTACGGCTAAGAGTCACCGAACCCACAACACAAACGGCCATGGTTCGGCGAGCCGAGCATTCTATAGAAAGCCCTAAAATGAATCAAGCCCCATAAGGGGCTTGATTCAAAATCGCTAAGTGCATTAAGCGGCGCAAGCCAGTTCATGCACTATGTGGCGAATGACTTACCAGCTGGCCTTAACCAGACCTGGTACGTCGCCACGCATTGCCGCTTCACGCAACTTGTTACGGCCTAAGCCGAACTTGCGGTAAACACCATGCGGACGACCCGTCAGACGGCAGCGATTACGCATACGCGCAGCGCAAGCATCACGCGGCTGCTTCTGCAATGCTACCTGTGCTTCCCAACGCGCTTCCGGAGTGGAGTTCGGATTGGCGATGGTAGCTTTTAGCTCGGCACGCTTTTTGGCGTACTTAGCTACCGTTTGCTGACGCTTCAGCTCACGGTTTTTCATGCTCGTTTTGGCCATGTTCCTACTCCAATCAGTTACGGAACGGGAATTTAAAGGCGCGCAACAAAGCACGACCTTCATCATCGTTACGGGCAGTGGTGGTCAGGGTAATATCCAGACCGCGCAATGCGTCGATTTTGTCATAATCGATTTCCGGGAAAATGATCTGCTCTTTAACGCCCATGCTGTAGTTACCACGACCATCGAAGGACTTGGCATTCAGGCCGCGGAAGTCGCGAACCCGAGGCAGGGAGATCGCAAGCAGACGATCCAAGAATTCGTACATTACGTCACGGCGCAAAGTTACCTTAACGCCAATCGGCCAACCTTCACGGACTTTAAAGCCAGCGATGGATTTGCGAGCGTAAGTTACGACCGCTTTTTGACCGGTGATCTTTTCCAAGTCAGCTACAGCATGCTCGATGACTTTTTTGTCACCGATTGCCTCGCCCACACCCATATTCAGGGTGATCTTGGTAACGCGCGGAACTTCCATCACATTGCCCAGCTGAAGCTCTTCCTTCAACTTAGGTGCGATTTCCTTCCGATAAATCTCTTTTAGTCGTGCCATGGTCTTCTACCTAGCAGTGTTCAAGCATCAACCGCTTTTTGGGTCGACTTGAAGACACGAATTTTCTTACCTTCTTCTACTTTGAAACCAACGCGATCTGCCTTGTTGGTTTCGCCATTGAAGATGGCCACGTTGGAGACGTGCATTGGCGCCTCCTTTTCGATTATCCCGCCAGCTACGCCCGCATTAGGGTTCGGCTTGGTATGGCGCTTAATCAGGTTTACACCACCGATAACCAAACGGTCATCGAGAACCTTAAGCACCTTACCGCGCTTGCCCTTGTCTTTGCCGGCGATGACGATGATCTCGTCGTCACGACGAATCTTTTGCATGATCGCTTCTCCTTACAGCACTTCTGGGGCGAGCGAGACGATCTTCATGAACTTCTCAGTACGAAGTTCACGGGTCACCGGCCCAAAGATACGGGTGCCGATTGGCTCGTGCTTGTTATTCAAAATAACAGCGGCGTTACCGTCAAAACGGATGATCGAACCATCAGGGCGACGAACGCCATGACGAGTACGAACAACCACTGCGGTCATCACCTGGCCTTTCTTCACCTTACCGCGCGGAATTGCTTCCTTAACGGTAACTTTGATGATGTCGCCGATGCCAGCATAACGACGATGCGAACCGCCCAACACCTTGATGCACATAACACGGCGAGCGCCACTGTTATCAGCAACATCGAGCATGGATTGAGTCTGAATCATATAATTTCTCCGACCCTAAGCCCTTAGACTTCCACTGCGCGAACGAGGATTTCAACCAGAGCCCAAGACTTAGTCTTGGCTACCGGACGAGTCTCACGAATCGAGACTTTGTCGCCGATACGGCACTGATTGGTTTCATCGTGTGCGTGCAGCTTGGTCGAACGCTTTACATATTTACCGTAGAGCGGGTGCTTTACACGACGCTCGATGAGTACGGTGATGGTCTTGTCCATCTTGTCGCTGACAACACGGCCAGTCAGCGTACGGACAGTCATTTCGACTTCAGCCATGATTACTTACCTGCCTGCTGATTGAGCACAGTTTTCACGCGAGCAATGTCACGCTTAACTTGCAAGAGCAGGTGAGACTGCCCCAACTGGCCAGTTGCTTTCTGCATACGCAGATTAAACTGGTCGCGCAGCAAACTGAGCAGTTGCTCATTCAGTTGCTGTGCTGATTTTTCACGAAGTTCATTCGCTTTCATCACATCACCGTCCGCTTAACAAAGGAGGTGGCGAGAGGCAGCTTGGCAGCAGCCAAGGCAAATGCCGCGCGCGCCATCTCTTCGGAAACACCCTCGATCTCGTAAAGAACTTTGCCTGGTTGAATCTGGCAAACCCAATACTCGACGCTACCCTTACCTTTACCCATTCGAACTTCGAGTGGCTTCTTGGTAACTGGCTTATCAGGGAATACTCGTATCCAAATTTTCCCGCCACGCTTCACGTGACGAGTCAGAGCACGACGAGCGGACTCAATTTGGCGAGCGGTGAGACGACCGCGAGCAACAGCTTTCAGCGCGAACTCGCCGAAGCTGACCTTGCTACCGCGCTGAGCCAGACCACGGTTGTGGCCTGTCATCTGCTTGCGGAACTTCGTACGCTTTGGTTGTAACATTTGGCGTACCCCTTACTTAGCAGCTTTTTTACGAGGCGCTGGTGCTTGTGGTTTTAGTTCTTCTTTGAGGCCACCGATGACCTCGCCTTTGAAGATCCAAACCTTCACACCGATCACACCATAAGTGGTGTGAGCTTCGTAATTGGCATAGTCAATGTCGGCACGCAAGGTGTGCAATGGCACACGACCTTCGCGATACCACTCAGTACGAGCGATTTCAGCACCACCTAGACGACCGCTCACTTGGATCTTGATGCCCTTGGCACCGATCCGCATGGCGTTCTGTACGGCGCGCTTAATAGCCCGACGGAACATGACACGACGCTCAAGCTGCTGAGCTACGCTCTGGGCAACTAGCATACCGTCGAGCTCCGGCTTACGGATCTCTTCGATATTGATGTGCACTGGCACACCCATTTGCTTGGTCAGTTCCTGACGCAGCTTCTCAACATCCTCACCTTTCTTACCGATCACAATACCCGGACGGGCAGTGTGAATAGTAATCCGCGCAGTTTGCGCAGGGCGGTGAATGTCGATACGGCTGACGGACGCGCTTTTTAATTTGTCTTGGAGATATTCGCGCACCTTCAGATCAGCGAACAAATAATCCGCATAAGTCCGACCGCTGGCGTACCAGACGGAGGTGTGCTCCTTGACGATTCCCAGGCGTATGCCAATGGGATGTACTTTCTGACCCATCTGAGAGACTCCGTTACTAGTCAGCAACCTTGACAGTGATATGGCAAGACCGCTTGACGATACGATCAGCGCGGCCTTTGGCACGCGGCATGATACGCTTCAGCGAACGCCCTTCGTTGACGAAAACAGTGCTGACCTTAAGGTCATCAACGTCTGCGCCTTCGTTGTGCTCGGCGTTGGCAACAGCCGACTCCAGCACTTTCTTAATGATCTCGGCGGCTTTCTTACTGCTGAAAGCCAACAAGTTGAGCGCTTCGCCCACCTTCTTCCCGCGGATCTGGTCGGCGACCAAGCGGGCTTTCTGGGCAGAGATTCGAGCGCCCGACAACTTAGCGGCAACTTCCATTTCTTAACCCCTTAGCGCTTGGCTTTCTTGTCTGCTACGTGCCCACGATAAGTGCGGGTACCAGCAAACTCGCCGAGTTTGTGGCCGACCATGTCTTCGTTCACGAGAACTGGAACATGTTGACGACCGTTATGCACAGCAATGGTCAGACCAACCATTTGCGGCAGGATCATGGAACGGCGCGACCAGGTTTTCACTGGCTTGCGATCGTTCTTTTCCATCGCCACTTCGACCTTCTTCAATAGGTGAAGATCGATAAAAGGACCTTTTTTCAGAGAACGTGGCACTGTCGTATCCCTTTATTTATTGCGACGACGGACGATCATTTTGTCAGTACGCTTGTTACCACGAGTCTTCGCGCCCTTAGTCGGGAAGCCCCACGGCGACACCGGATGACGACCACCCGAAGTACGACCTTCACCACCACCATGCGGGTGATCAACCGGGTTCATGGCAACACCACGAACTGTAGGTCGAATACCACGCCAGCGATTTGCACCGGCTTTACCAAGCGAACGCAGGCTGTGCTCAGAGTTCGAGACTTCGCCCAAAGTTGCACGGCATTCGCAGAGGATTTTACGCATTTCGCCGGAGCGAAGACGCAAAGTCACATAGGCACCCTCACGAGCGATCAACTGAGCCGAAGCACCAGCGGAACGAGCGATTTGCGCACCTTTGCCCGGCTTCATCTCAACACCGTGAACCGTGCTACCTACTGGCATATTGCGCAGTGGCAACTGGTTACCAGGCTTGATTGGAGCCAAAGCACCTGCAACTAGCTGGTCGCCAGCACTCACACCTTTCGGGGCAAGAATATAGCGGCGCTCACCGTCTGCGTACAACATCAAAGCGATGTGTGCGGTACGATTTGGATCGTATTCAATACGCTCAACAGTGGCTGGAATGCCATCTTTGTCGTTGCGACGGAAATCGACCATACGATAGTGCTGCTTGTGGCCACCACCGATATGACGAGTCGTGATACGACCGTTGTTGTTACGACCACCAGTCTTCGATTTTTTCTCGAGCAGCGGTGCGTGAGGAGCGCCTTTATGCAGCTCCTGGTTGACCACCTTGACCACAAAGCGGCGGCCAGGGGAAGTCGGTTTGCATTTAACAATAGCCATGATGCATCCCCTCCTTACTCAGCACTGCTGCTGAAATCGAGATCTTGGCCTGGCTGAAGGGAGATAACTGCCTTCTTCCAGTCATTACGCTTGCCTACACCGCGAGCAGTACGCTTGCTTTTACCCAGAACATTCAGGGTAGTAACACGCTCTACTTTCACGCTGAACAAGCTTTCGACGGCCTTCTTGATTTCAAGCTTGGTCGCATCAGTTGCAACCTTGAAAACAAATTGACCGTTTTTATCGGCCAATACCGTGGCCTTCTCGGAGACGTGCGGGCCAAGTAGAACTTTAAATACGCGTTCCTGGTTCATCCCAGCAGCTCCTCGAATTTCTTCACGGCCGACACGGTGATCAACACCTTGTCGTATGCGATCAGACTAACCGGATCGGAACCCTGAACATCACGCACTTCAACATGCGGAAGGTTACGAGCAGCCAGATACAGATTTTCGTCGATTGAATCAGACACGATGAGGACATTGGTTAGACCCATGCCATTCAACTTATCCAATAGAACCTTAGTTTTCGGGCCTTCGACTGCGAAGTCTTGAACCACTACTAGACGATCCGAACGAACCAACTCAGCGAGGATGGAGCGCAAAGCTGCGCGATACATCTTCTTGTTCAGCTTCTGAGAGTGATCCTGTGGACGTGCAGCGAAAGTTACGCCACCGCCGCGCCAAATCGGGCTACGAATAGTACCAGCACGAGCACGGCCAGTACCTTTCTGACGCCAAGGGCGCTTACCACCACCGGATACATCAGAACGGGTTTTTTGCTGCTTGCTGCCCTGACGACCGCCAGCCATGTAGGCTACGACTGCCTGGTGCACCAGCGTCTCGTTGTAATCACCGCCGAAAGTCAGCTCTGATACTTCGATCGCCTGAGCGTCATTTACATTTAATTGCATGTCAGCTTCCCCTTAACCGCGAGCCTTGGCTGCCGGACGCACAATAAGATTGCCGCCAGGAGCACCAGGAACAGCACCCTTAACCAGCAACACGTTGCGTTCAACGTCCACGCGTACCACTTCGAGGGATTGCACGGTCACGCGCTCAGCGCCCATATGACCGGCCATCTTTTTGCCCTTGAATACACGACCAGGAGTCTGGCACTGGCCGATAGATCCAGGAGCACGGTGGGATACAGAGTTACCGTGGGTATTGTCCTGACCGCGGAAGTTCCAACGCTTAATGCAACCTTGGAAGCCTTTACCTTTGGACTGACCAGTAACATCTACCATCTGGCCCGCTTGGAAAAGATCTGCAGTGATCAGATCGCCTGCCTGGTAATCGCCTTCTTCAAGACGGAATTCCCAAACACCGCGACCAGCAGCAACGTTCGCCTTAGCGAAGTGGCCAGCCTGAGCAGCTGTGACGCGCGAAGCACGACGAACACCGACAGTAACCTGCACTGCGCGATAGCCATCAGTTTCGACTGTTTTAAACTGAGTGACGCGATTCGGCTCGATCTCAATGACCGTAACCGGAATGGAGACACCTTCTTCGGTGAAAACACGGGTCATACCGCATTTACGACCGACTAAACCAATAGTCATGTTGTAAACCTCATGAGTGTACGGGGCTCTCACCCGCTATGGCCGCCCATTGCAGAGCGTTACACGACAAAACCTAAACGGTTTTAGCCGAGGCTGATCTGTACTTCCACGCCTGCCGCAAGATCGAGCTTCATCAAAGCGTCAACGGTTTTATCCGTTGGCTGAATGATGTCTAGCACGCGCTTATGAGTGCGGATCTCGTACTGGTCGCGCGCGTCTTTGTTGACGTGCGGGGAAACCAGAACAGTAAACCGCTCTTTGCGAGTAGGTAGTGGAATTGGACCACGAACTTGAGCACCAGTACGTTTCGCGGTTTCCACGATTTCCTGGGTGGACTGATCGATTAGGCGATGATCAAAAGCCTTCAACCGAATCCGGATTTGTTGATTTTGCATTAGCCCTAGACTCCAATTTGCCATTCCCACCGAGCGCAATACGCCCGATAAAAGGAGGCGCAATTGTACGGATGCACCCGCGGGGTGTCAATCAATGTTCAACAAATAGAAAAGGCCCCCGAAGGGGCCTTTTCCACCAACAGACCTATCGATTACTCGAAGATCTTGGCAACCACGCCAGCACCAACGGTACGGCCACCTTCGCGAATCGCGAAACGCAGACCATCTTCCATGGCGATCGACTTGATCAAGGTAACAACCATCTTTATGTAGTCGCACGGAATTTCGATCACTACGCCTTCCGGCAGTTCGCAGTTACCAGTTGCATCGGTAGTGCGGAAGTAGCACTGTGGACGGGAGCGTTTGAAGACCGGAGTGTGGCGGCCGCCTTCTTCTTTGCTCAACACGTACACTTCAGCTTCGAACTTGGTGTGCGGCTTAACGCTGCCTGGCTTAGCCAGAATCTGGCCACGCTCAACGTCGTCACGCT
>JBBKVZ010000179.1:0-7364 GCA_037968715.1 Pseudomonas sp. | reverse complement strand
CAGGTATTGAAGAAATCCAAGAAGCCGAAAAAACCCAAAGTGGTCGGTGGTGGCGGCAAGAAAAACCTCGGCAAGTGGCTGGAGAGTAACGAGCCGGCCGAGCCGCAAGTGAAAATAGTGCGCAAGATTCCAGTGTTTAACACCGGCCCGAAAAAGAAGAAGTAACCGACGCCGGTACATTGTTGGCGGTGCGTAGGGTGGGTTACGGCGTACGCGGTGTGCAGGCTGATGGCGATATCCGCACGCCTAACCCACCGTTAGATTGACGGCTATCGCCACGCTCCGCGCTGTTTAGCGTCTGAGGCTTACGCCCCAGTGCGCAGCGCATCCAGTTGGTGCTTGTGCATGGCCGCTTGTGTGGCGTCGTAGATCACCACGCAAATATGCTCAATCGAACCGCTGGCGTCTGCCAGCGGCAGCAGCGTGACGTTTTGGTACATGAAATCAGCTTGGCCGGTGATGGGCTGATAATTCTTGAAATGCACCAAGTACGGGTGCTGCTCCCACAGGCTAAACGCGCGGGTACCGAGTTGTAGCACCGTATCGATTTTGCGCCGGAACCAAGGTTCGTCGATTTCCCGGAACACGCTAAACAGCGATTTACCATAGACCTGGTCGGGGCCGATGGCGGAGTGGTTTTCCATAAAGCTGTTCCACACCTCGATCTGGTATTGGCGGTCGAGCACGATCACGCCGACATCAATGCATTGCACGATGTCCAGCAGCCAGTGGACTTCATTGATGTCGATTTGTGCGGACATATTGGCCTCGTACGGCTAATTGAGCAGGTAATTGATCTTGTGGCTCAGACGCTGGATCGAGTCTTCAGTGAACAGCAGCAACAGGTCAAAGTGCACATTGTGACCTTCAAGGCTGTAGCTGATCTCGACCGCCAAGGTTTTGCGCCAGCGGCTTTGGTTGACGTGAATTAACTCGTCGATCGAGCCGTGCAAACCGAGCAGTTGTGGGTGGCCTTGGGAGAACCGCACGTCGATCTGCTCAGAAATCCCGCTCAGGCAGGCGCCGATCAGGATGCTGGCCAAGTCGAGGAGCATTTCCGAGGTTTCTAGGTCGTTATGCGGTTGCCAGTTGAACAGTTTACTAATGTCGGAAATTTCTGAATCGTGAAACAGCAACAAGGCTTCACCGGCAATTCCGTCGCCAATAAAGCCCTGACACAGTGCGCTGCAGCGCTCGCCACGTTGCGCGTCGGCGAGGGTCATGTGCAACTCGCTGACCTCGAACAGATTGACCGAGGGGACGGGCAACTCAACGAATACCCCCAACACCTTGGCCAACAAGGCTGCCGCGCGGCCCATGGATACGTTGCTGATTTCGCGTAGGGCATCGCGGAAGTTGATTTTTAATTCGAAGTTTGGCCGCGGCGCCACTGGCTGCGCACTAGCAGCGCTAAGCGCATCGGGTGGCGCCAGCAAGCCGAGGCGTTCAAGGGTTGCGCGTAATTCTTCAGGGGCGGCGGGTTTCTTGATAAAGGCCAGTGCGCCAAGCTCCATAACGCGGCGCACGGCTTCTTCTTGCACGTCCCCGGAAACCACAATGACTTTGGGGCTAAGGCCTTCATTGCGCAGCGCGGTGAGTACTTCGTAACCATCCATCACCGGCATGGTCAGGTCGAGCACGACGATCTCCACCAAGCCTTGGCGAATGACCTGCATGGCTTCTTCGCCTTGGCAGGCCTGAATAATATTCACTGACCACTCAGCCGGCAGCGCACGAATCAGCTGCTTGCGCGCCATCATGGAGTCATCGCAGACCAGTATGGGAGTGACCATCGTGCTCGCACCGTTGCCGAAAAAGTACCGGTTCGCTTGCCGGCATTGCTGCAAGCATAGCCCGCAAGTGCGGGTGGTGCGATAGCGATGCTGCTGCGCGGGCCGCAAGCGCGAGGGCCCGGCCGCCTTAGTTAAGCGCTGTGGCGTTGCTGAAGCCATGCCAGCAGACCAAGCCCGGCCGCTCGCCCAGAGGCAAAGCAGGCCGTGAGCAGATAACCGCCGGTGGGCGCTTCCCAGTCGAGCATCTCACCGGCGCAAAACACCCCGGGCAACTGGCGCAGCATCAGCTCGGCGCTTAGCGCCTCGAACGGCACGCCGCCGGCGGTGCTGATGGCTTCGTCCAATGGTCGGCTGGTGAGCAGCGTCAGAGGTAGCGCCTTGATGGCGGCGGCCAGTAGCGCCGGGTCGCTGAAACAGCTGCTATCGGCCAGTTCGCGCAGCAAACCAGCGCGCACCCCGTCCAGGCCGAGTTGGCTGCGCAGGTGATTACTGATCGACTTACGCCCGCGCGGTTTGCGCAGTAACAACTCGATTTGCGCCGCGCTTTTCTGCGGCAGCAGGTCGAGATAAATCGTCGCGCGGCCTTGTTGGTTTATCTGCTCGCGAATTGGCGCCGACAGCGCATAAATCAGGCTGCCTTCCACGCCAGTGGCGGTGATAACGAATTCGCCGAGACGGGCAGGGCTTGTCGCTAAAGCGATGGCGCTGGATTTAACCGGCGCGCCGGCAAACTTGTCGGCAAATAACGTGCTCCAACCGGCTACGTCAAAGCCGCAATTACTCGGCTGCAACGGTGCGCAGTTAATGCCGCGTGCGGCCAACAGGGGCAGCCAAGCGCCGTCCGAGCCCAAGCGCGCCCAACTCCCGCCGCCAAGGGCCAGCAACACGGCATCGGCGTGCACGGCCTGTTCGCCGTTAACCCCGGCAATGCGCAAGCTGCCGTCGCTATTCCAACCCAGCCAGCGGCTGCGGGTGTGGATGCTCACGCCATGCTCGCGCAGACGCTTGAGCCAGGCCCGCAGCAAGGGCGCAGCTTTCATATCCGAGGGGAATACCCGACCTGAACTGCCGACAAACGTCTCGATGCCCAGGCCGTGAATCCATTCACGCAGCTGTTCAGCGCCAAAGGTTGCGAGCAAGGCGGCCAGCTCTGGAGCGCGAGCGCCGTAGCGGCAGAGAAAGTCTGCACTGGGCTCGGCATGGGTGATATTCATGCCGCCCACGCCCGCCAGCAAAAATTTGCGGCCCACCGAGGGCATGCCGTCAAATAGCTGCACCTGAACCCCGGCCACGGCCAGCACCTCGGCCGCCATCAGGCCGGCTGGGCCGCCACCGATAATGGCAATCTGTGGGGCGCTGCGCGGGGTTAACTCGGTCATGGCTATCGGCTGCTGATGGCGGGATGGGCATTCTACCCGACAGCCTGCAACCTGAGGGTTGCTGTGCTTAAACGCTTGGCGCCGGGGCGGCGCTGTGCGGGTCGATAACCGCACGATTACGCCCGGCGTCTTTGGCTTGGTAGAGGCAGCTGTCGGCACGTTGCAGCAGGGTTTCCCAGTGCTCAGATGGATACAGCACCGCGCCGCCGCTGGACATGGTCACCGGCCCGCCGGGGCCTTTTAAATGTGCGGCAACCTGTGCCTGCAAGTGCTGGGCGGCAGTGCGCAGTCTGCCTAGGTCGGTATTGGGTAGGAGCAGTAAAAACTCTTCGCCGCCAAAGCGAAACAAACGGTCTTCTTCGCGTGAGGTGCGTTTGATCAGCTCGACAAAATCCACCAGCACTTGGTCGCCAGCCAGGTGGCCGTGGTTGTCGTTGATCTGTTTGAAGTGATCAAGGTCCATTACCAGTACGGCATAGGTGTCGCCGTGGCGGCGTTGCATGGAAGTGGCGATTTTCAGCTCATCATTCATAGCCCGACGGTTGCGCGCGCCGGTGAGCGGGTCGAGCACTGACAATAGTTGTAATTGGTCGCGCTGATTATGGCTGCGGTAAGCAAACACGAAGCTCAAAAAGCTGGCCATCAGGCTGGTGACCAGAAAGGACACCAGTTGATAATGGCTCTCGAACACTGCGCCAGGCACGCTCAGGGCGTAGCCAGTCAGGGTGCTCAGCACCAGTAACATGGCCAGCAGCGCCTTGCCCGGAGAGACCATAAAGAAGTTGAACAGAATCAGCGGGTAGATCCAGAACAAGCCATTAATGCCCAGCTTGATGACGATCAGCGTTGCGCCCGCCGAAAAGATCACCGACACCGCGATCCCCGGTTTAACCGTATCTCCGCTGCGCCACGCATAGATAACGGCGGCAATGGTTGAGCAGACGATAACCACATCGGCGCCACCGACTAAATAGTTGCCTTCCAGGAGGCGATAGAACGCGTACGGGGTAATACCGAATACCCCCAGTACGCCCATCATGGTCAGGATGGAGAGCTGGAAGTCGGTGCGTAAACGCCTAACCATGCGTAATCGATGCATTGTTGTCGGTGCTTTTAAGAATAATTATGGGCCAAGCATGCAGAGCATCGCCCTGTGCTGGCAAGTTTAAAAGCTGCCACCGGACGGTTTTACGAGCTGGCCGGCGACTGTTTGGCTGGCTCTGTTGCTGTTCTCGGCGGGTTGCCGGCTTATAATTGCTGGTCTTCGCAGGCCAACCGAGCCTTGCCGGCGGGCTTTAGCGCGACGACTTAGGTTTGTTTAGCGGTTTTATGTTGTTTCTCAATATTCGAGTTTTAGTGATGAAGAAATCAGTAAGGATTGCTGTTGGGCTGGCCGTAGTGGCCATGGCTGCGGGTGCTGCAAGTGCTTGGTACAGCGGGCAGCAGCTAGAGGCGAATTTGCCTAGCGTGATTGCCGAAGGTAACCAGCAGCTGCAAAGCTTGGCGCCGGGTGTCGGGCTGGATGTTGCCGTTGAGTTGCTCTCGTTGCAGCGCGGCCTGTTTAGCAGCACCGCGCATTACCGGCTGAAAGCCCGCGGTGAGCTGAGCCGGGGTGACGGTGAAACCAGCGCGATTGATGACGAACTGTTGTTTGTCGACCATATCGAACACGGCCCTTTTCCGTTGTCTCGGTTGCTGCGTTTGCAACTGATGCCGGTATTCAGCAAAAGCACCCTGCAGCTGGAAAAAACCCCGCTGGTGGCTAAGTGGTTTGTGGCCGCGAACGGAGCTGCACCCCTGCGTGCCGAGGCCAGCGTCGGCTACGACGGCAACGTTTCCAGCACTCTTGAGGTTCACGCCCTGAGCTACAGCGAAGGTGCGGCACGCCTGGAGTTTTCTGGTCTGCAGTTGGATGCGCAGATCAGCGCAGGGCAGCAACAGTTCAACATTGATGGCGTTATGGAGCATCTGTTGCTGGCCGACGATGAGCAAACGCACATTGAACTGCAGGGTTTGCGCGTGCGTAATAACTCGAACATGGGGGCTTCTGGGCTGTATCTGGGCAGCAGCGACAATCGCCTGCAGCAGCTGCAAGTGCAGCTCCCGGAGCGGCCAATGTTGGTGATTAATGACATGCAGCAAACCGGTCAGCTTGCTGAGGGCCAAGACGGCGTGGCGGGCCAATTCACCTACGGTTTTGGCATGCTTAGTCTGGCTGGCCAAGACCTCGCCGCGCTGCAAATGTCCGGCAGCGTGCAGCGCCTAGATACGCAGGCGATTAACCGATTGTCGGTGCTCTACAAACAACTTGTTGCGCAAGTCGAGTCGGCAAGTACTCCCTCTGGGCCGGCCGAGCTGGCGCTGGATGCCGAGCAGCAAAACAGCCTAGAAGACGCCGTCAACACGCTATTGGCGGCTAAGCCGCTGTTGGCTTTGGACAACTTGACGTTGACCACCGCCAATGGTCAAAGCAACCTGAAACTGAGCCTAGTGCTGGACAAGCCGAGCAGCTTTGCCTTGCCGCCAGAGGTGGTTGTCGAGCAAGCCATCGCCAGTTTGCAGGGGCATCTGCAAGTGTCTAAAGCGATGCTTAAAGACTTGCTGATGGCTCAGGCTGCGCTTGCCCCAGCTGGCGACCCGGCGCAGATCAAACAGCACGCCGAGCAATTCGCTGATATGGCCGCGATGATGGCCGTCGGCACCCAGATGGCGGTAGTGACTGGCGACAACATTGTTAGCGATCTCAAATATGCGCATGGTCAGGTCGAGCTCAACGGCCAGAGCATGACGCTGCAGGCATTTATCAATCTGGGCATGGGGCTGGCGGGTGACCTGCCGCAGCCCTGAATCGGCGAGAACCTAAGCATGTTCGAACTGCGCACTGAGCGTTTATTACTGCGCACGTGGCAGCCCGCCGATTTGCGCGGTTTTGCCGCGCTGAATGGCGACCCGCAAGTGATGCAGCACTTTCCCAGTGTGATGAGCCGTAGCCAAAGCGATGCGATGGCGCGGCGCATGCAAGCGCATTTTGTGCAGTTCGGGTTTGGCTATTGGGTGTTGGAGCGTCACGAGCAGCCGGGTTTGCTTGGCGTGCTGGGCCTGCAGCAGGTGGCTTTTGCTGCGCCCTTTACCCCAGCGGTGGAGATTGGCTGGCGCATTCAGCGGGCGCATTGGCGGCAGGGCTATGGGTTAGAGGCGGCGCGTGCGGTGCTGGCGTGTGCCTTTAACCGTTTGCAACTGGAACAGGTGTTGGCGTTCACCGTGCCGGCGAACGTGCCCTCGCAAGCCTTGATGCAGCGCTTAGGCATGCAGCACGCGCCCAGTGAGGACTTTCAGCACCCGTTACTGCCGCCCGGTCACCCCTTGCGCAGCCATCTGCTGTATCGCTTGCGGCGTACTGCTTGGCTGGAGCAGCAGATGATTAGCGGGTTTGTGCCGACAGCCGACGCTAAAGTCTTTACCATTTAACGATTGATCAGCTGGCTGTCTTGGCGCGCATTGCGTGCCTGCTGGCTGACGTAACCTGCACGGTCGTCGCGATGAATAGCGACGCGCCGCCTATGTTAAGGAGATGTTGGATGAGTCAGGTTCTGGATAATTTGGTAGCACTGCTTAGCCTTGAAGCGATTGAACAAGATCTCTATCGCGGCAGCAGTCAGGACCTTGGCTTTCGGCAGTTGTTTGGCGGTCAGGTGCTTGGTCAGTGTGTGTCGGCGGCCAGCCGCACCGTCGAAGAAAGTCGCCATGTGCATTCTATGCACGGCTACTTTTTGCGGCCCGGTGACGTGAGTTTGCCGGTGGTTTATCAGGTCGATCGAGTCCGCGATGGCGGCAGCTTCAGCACCCGACGTGTTACGGCGATCCAGAAAGGCAAGCCGATCTTCACCTGCGCGGCCTCGTTTCAGTTCGACGAGCAAGGCTTCGAGCACCAGCTGGAGATGCCCGATGTACCGGGGCCGGAAAACTTCAAATCGGAAACCGAATTGGCGCGGCTGATCGCCCCAATGATTCCCGAGAAGATGCGCGAGCGGGCGATCAGCGACAAGCCAATCGAAATTCGCCCGGTGACCCTGATCAACCCCTTTGCGCCGAAGGTTTGCGAGCCGGTTAAATACGTGTGGTTTCGTGCTGATGGCACGTTGCCGGACGACCCGCAGCTGCACAAATACTTGCTGGCTTACGCCTCGGATTT
>JBBKVZ010000178.1:0-3108 GCA_037968715.1 Pseudomonas sp. | reverse complement strand
AAACTCAAGCAGCAGTTTCCGTTTGAGTTGATCAGCGATGCCGACGAAGCACTGTGCCAGTTGTTTGCCGTGATCAAGCTGAAGAAGCTCTACGGCAAGGAATACCTAGGGATTGAGCGCAGCACCTTTCTGCTCGATCAACACGGCATACTCCGCCAAGAATGGCGTGGCGTTAAAGTGCCCGGCCACGTAGATGCGGTATTGGCGGCAGCTAAAGCACTGCACGCCCAATAGCAGTTGCAAGACAAACTATAGGCCGCAGTACAGACCGTGTGAAAACGTAGCGAGCGAAGGTTAGGCAAGGCAAAAACAGGCGAAAACGCGCAGTTTACGCGTTGTAAATGAGCATTTTGAGCCTGTTTTAAACGCCGCATTCCCGAGCGCAGTAGTTTTTACACGGTCTGATTAGCGGCCTATTTTTATTGTATTTCCAACAAAGGCGTACTCGGCCAAGCATCCATAACGGCCTTGAACAGGGTCGCCAGCGGAATCGCAAAGAATATTCCCCAAAAGCCCCACAACCCGCCAAATAGCAGCACTGCGCAGATGATCGCCACCGGATGCAAGTTCACCGCCTCAGAAAACAGCAGTGGTACCAAGACGTTGCCGTCGAGGGTTTGAATCACGCTGTAAAGCACCATCAGGTAGATAAACTGATCGCTCCAACCCCACTGGAACAACGCGATCAAGGCCACCGGCACGGTCACCACCACCGCGCCGATATAGGGCACCACCACCGACAAGCCAACCAACAGAGCCAGCAACGCTGCGTAGTTCAAACCCAGCGCCGCGAAAGCGATGTAGGTCACGCCACCACAAATCGCGATTTCTATAACCTTGCCGCGAATGTAGTTGGCAATTTGCTTATTCATATCCTGCGCCACTGTCGTCAGCAGGCCACGCTCGCTGGGCAAATGGCCGCTCAACCAACGGGCGAACAGCAGGCGATCTTTCAGGAAGAAAAACACCAGAATCGGCACCAACACCAAATAGATCATAAAGCTCATCAGCATCGGCAGACTCGACAGCGAATAGCTCAGCGCTAACTGGCCAAAGTTGCCAATCCCGCTGCTTACCGCTGCAATCCCTTGCAACACCTGAGTACCGCTGACCAAGTGCGGATAACGCTCTGGCAACAGCAACAGCAATGACTGCCACTCGCCAAGCATGCCCGGCAACTCGTTAAGCAGCTTGAGCAACTGCTGCCAGAGCAATGGCAGCAGCACCAGCATAATCAGCGACAGCACCCCCATAAACAGGGTAAACACCAAGGACACCGCCAATAAATGCGGCAAGCGCAGGCGCTCCAGAGCACCGACCAAGCCCTGCATCAGAAACGCCAGCACCATACCCGCCAACACCGGCGCCAACATGCCACCCAGCGTCAATACAGCAGTAAAAGCCAACACCAATAAAGCCGCCAGCACCAATGCTTCCTCATTGGAGAAATAGCGTTGTAGCCAGTCACGCAGAACCTTGCGCATCAGCATTCCTTATTTTATTGAGGTCGGTTTAGGCCTTGCGTATCCAGTAGCAATACACGCCTGCCTGCATCGTTTCGTGCTCGAGTACATGCCCGGCCAAACGTGCAAAGGCGCGAAAATCACGCTGCGAGCCAGCATCTGTGGCCATTACTCTTAACAGCTCGCCGCTGGCTAAGTTATTTAACGTCAGCTTGGCCTTGAGCAACGGCAACGGACAACTCAAGCCACAGGCATCCAACTCGGCGGCACAGACAGTTAATTCATCAAATGTGTCAGTCATAGCATTACCTTTTATCTAGGCGCGCAGGATAGCTATGCAGCGCGGCTCTGGCCAGCAACCCAAAGGGGCAGCTACAGTAGCGTCTTTATCGCCAAGAGCTATGTGCATGAAATTTTTGCGCCCCACGCTGCTGACACTGGCCTGCCTGTTGGCCACTCCCGGGATTGCCAGTGATCTGCCCTCGCTTGGCGACGCGAGCTCAGCGCTAGTCTCGCCACTACAAGAACACCTACTGGGGCGTGCCTGGTTAAGTTTGTTGCGCGGCCAAGTACCGCAGATTAGCGACCCACAGATTAAAAGCTTTATCGAAATCAGCGTGTACCGACTGGCTGAAACCAGCCAGGTGCAAGATCGACGTTTAGAATTCGTCGCCATCAAAAGCCCACAGCTCAACGCCTTTGCCGCGCCCGGTGGGATTATCGGAGTCAACGGCGGCCTGTTTCTTTACGCGCAAACCGAAGCTGAATATGCCTCGGTAATGGCCCACGAATTAGCGCACTTATCGCAACGTCACTTTGCGCGCGGCCAAGAAGCTCAACAACGCATGCAACTGCCAATGATGGCCGCACTGCTTGGCGGTATCATCGCCGCCGCCGCCGGTGCAGGCGATGCCGGCATGGCCGCAATAATTGGCACCCAAGCGGCCGCCATGCAAGAGAGGCAGCGCTTCTCCCGGCAAAATGAGCAAGAAGCTGACCGTATAGGCATCCTCAACTTAGAAAAAGCCGGCTACGACCCGCGCGCCATGCCCAGCATGTTTGAACGACTGATGCGCCAGTATCGTTATGACCGCAAGCCGCCGGAATTTTTGCTCAGCCACCCGGTTAGCGAGTCGCGCATCGCCGACACGCGTAACCGCGCCGAGCAATACACCACAGGCGGCATCAAGGACAGCGAACGCTATCAAATGATGCGCGTGCGCGTGCAAATGCTCTTTGAAGAAACCCCAGGCCTAGCAGCCAAGCGCTACCGCAGCATTCTCGACGAAAACCCTCGTCAATATATTGCCCGCTACGGCCTGACCTTGGCTCAGACTAAAACCGGCCAGCTCGACGAGGCACGGGAAACCCTCAAGCCGCTACTGGATAAAGCCCCCAATGAAGTGGTTTATAACCTCGCCCTGATTGATCTGGACATCATCGCCAACCGCCTGAAAGAAGCGCAAGAACGCATTGATCGGTTGCTCAAGCTCTACCCCAACAACTACCCACTGAATCAAAGCAAGGTCGATTTGCTACTGAAACAAAATCGCGCCTCCGATGCCGAAAAAATCCTCGACGCTCTAGCAGCCAATCGCCCTAACGACCCAGACATTTGGTATCAGGTCGCAGAAACACGCGGCCT
>JBBKVZ010000177.1:0-7258 GCA_037968715.1 Pseudomonas sp. | reverse complement strand
GGCAAATTGTCGATGGACGATATGATTGGCGGCACCTTCACCATTACCAACGGTGGTACTTTCGGTTCGATGATGTCGACTCCGATCGTCAATCCGCCGCAAGCAGCGATTCTAGGCATGCACAATATTTTGCAGCGGCCAATGGCGATCAACGGACAGGTAGTTATCCGTCCAATGATGTACCTAGCACTGTCCTATGATCACCGCTTGATCGATGGCAAAGAGGCTGTGACCTTCCTGGTTACCATCAAGAACTTGCTGGAAGATCCGGCGCGTTTGCTACTGGACATCTAAGTACGTTTCTTTGACGGCGGCCTCCCTCCAGAGGTCGTCCGGTTTTACCCGAGAAGGAAAGAATTATGACGCAGAAATTCGACGTGGTTGTGATCGGCGCCGGCCCTGGCGGTTATGTGGCTGCGATTAAAGCCTCGCAGCTGGGTCTGAAGACCGCCTGTATCGAACGTTATGAAGATAAAGACGGCAAAGTTGCTCTTGGCGGCACCTGTTTAAATGTCGGTTGCATTCCGTCCAAGGCATTGCTGGATAGCTCGTACAAGTTCCACGAAGCGCAAGTAGGTTTCGCCATTCACGGTATTGAGGCCACTGGTGTCACGATGGATGTGCCTGCCATGGTTGCGCGCAAAAATAGCATCGTGAAAAATCTTACCGGTGGCGTTAGCACGTTGTTGAAAGCTAACGGTGTCACTTTGCTAGAAGGGCACGGCAAATTGCTCGCCGGTAAGCAGGTTGAAGTAACCGCTTCCGATGGCAAAAGCTATGTTGTTGAAGGCACTAGCATCATCATCGCTTCCGGCTCACGGCCGATCGATATTCCGCCAGCTCCGGTTAACCACGACACTGTGGTCGACTCAACCGGCGCTCTAGATTTTCAGTCTGTGCCGAAGAAGCTGGGCGTGATCGGCGCCGGTGTTATTGGTTTGGAACTGGGCTCAGTTTGGGCGCGTTTAGGTTCTGAAGTTGTGGTGCTGGAAGCGCAAGAAAAATTCTTGCCGTCTGCCGACGATCAAATTGCTAAAGAAGCCCTGAAGATTTTGACTAAGCAGGGTTTGAATATTCGCTTGGGTGCCCGTGTTACCGGTTCTGAAGTGAAGAAGAAGCAAGTTACAGTTAACTTTATCGATGCTGAAGGCGAGCAGATGCTGACCTTCGATAAACTAATCGTGGCCGTTGGCCGTCGTCCAGTGACACAAGACTTGTTCGCCATCGATAGTGGCGTGACCCTTGATGAGCGCGGTTTTATCTTCGTTGATGATCATTGCGCGACCAACGTGCCGGGCGTTTATGCAATCGGTGACGTTGTTCGTGGTCCTATGCTCGCGCATAAAGCCTCAGAAGAGGGTGTGATGGTCGCCGAGCGTATCGCCGGACACAAAGCACAGCTTAATTACGACTTGATTCCTGGGGTTATTTATACCCACCCGGAAATCGCGTGGGTGGGTAAAACTGAGCAAGCGCTGAAAGCTGAAGGTGTTGAAATTAACATTGGTACTTTCCCGTTCGCTGCGAGCGGTCGCGCGATGGCTGCGAATGACACCGCTGGGTTTGTTAAGGTTATTGCTGACGCCAAAACTGATCGGGTTTTGGGTGTTCACGTGATCGGGCCAAGTGCTGCCGAGTTGGTGCAGCAGGGCGCGATAGGCATGGAGTTTGGTACTAGCGCAGAAGATTTAGGCATGATGGTTTTTTCCCATCCAACCTTGTCGGAAGCCTTGCATGAAGCCGCTTTGGCAGTAAATGGTCATGCTATTCATATGGCTAATCGTAAAAAGCGTTAATTCCAAATCATAAATCGTAAATCGTAAATCGTAAAAATAATAATAATCACGGCTAGCGGGCCGTAGTAAGTCCTGAATAACAGGGCTTACTACGCAATGTTTGTCGTACTGTTCTGTTCACGCAAAGTAGTTCCAGGTGGCGCGCGTCATAAGCGCAGCGCCGTATGCGCAATACTTAAACGAAGACGGTAGATAAGCATGAATCTTCACGAGTATCAGGGTAAACAGCTATTTGCTGAGTATGGATTGCCAGTGTCGTTGGGCTTTGCGGTAGATACCCCAGAGGCCGCTGCAGAGGCTTGCGATAAAATTGGTGGCACCGAGTGGGTTGTTAAAGCTCAAGTGCATGCCGGTGGTCGCGGTAAGGCGGGTGGCGTAAAGCTGGTTCGCAGTAAAGAAGATGCTAAAGCCTTTGCCCAGCAGTGGCTCGGTAAGCGTTTGGTCACTTATCAAACTGATGCAGCAGGTCAGCCAGTTACCAAAATTCTGGTGGAGTCCTGTACTGATATCGCCAAAGAACTGTATCTGGGCGCTGTGGTTGATCGCTCTAGTCGCCGCATCGTGTTTATGGCGTCGACCGAAGGTGGCGTGGACATTGAGAAAATTGCCCACGATACGCCTGAGAAAATTCTTAAAGCAACCATCGATCCACTCGTGGGCGCTCAACCTTACCAAGGCCGCGAGCTGGCATTTCAGCTGGGTCTGGTAGGCGATCAGGTTAAACAGTTCACCCAGATTTTCGTCGGTTTGGCGAAACTGTTCCAAGACTACGATCTGGCTTTGCTGGAAGTGAATCCGTTGGTAATCAAGGCTGACGGCAATCTACATTGCCTGGACGCCAAGATTAATATCGACAGCAATGCTATGTATCGCCAGCCAAAATTGCGTGCGATGCATGACCCTTCACAAGATGATCCACGTGAAGCGCATGCTGCCAAGTTTGAACTTAACTACGTAGCGCTTGAAGGCAACATCGGCTGCATGGTTAACGGTGCTGGCCTAGCCATGGGCACCATGGATATTGTCAATCTGCATGGCGGCAAACCGGCCAACTTCCTCGATGTAGGCGGTGGTGCAACTAAAGAACGGGTTACCGAAGCGTTCAAGATCATCTTGTCCGACGCTAACGTTGCTGCAGTCTTGGTTAACATCTTCGGTGGCATCGTACGTTGCGACATGATTGCTGAAGGCATCATTGGCGCAGTTAAAGAAGTCGGCGTGAAAATTCCAGTGGTCGTTCGCCTTGAAGGCAATAATGCTCAATTAGGCGCAAAAGTCCTGGCTGACAGCGGTTTGAATATTATCGCGGCAACTAGCCTGACCGATGCGGCTCAACAAGTTGTTAAAGCTGCGGAGGGCAAGTAATGAGCGTCCTGATCAATAAAGACACCAAAGTTATTTGCCAAGGTATTACCGGCTCGCAAGGTAGCTTCCACACTCAGCAAGCCATTGAGTACGGCACCCAGATGGTGGGTGGCGTGACACCAGGTAAAGGCGGCACTACGCACCTTGACCTGCCAGTGTTCAACACGGTTAAAGAGGCTGTGGCACAAACTGGCGCTACTGCCAGCGTCATCTATGTCCCCGCTCCCTTTTGTAAAGATTCGATTCTTGAAGCTGCCTTTGGCGGTATCAAGCTGATTGTCTGCATTACCGAAGGTATCGCTACCCTCGACATGCTCGAAGCCAAAGTTAAGTGCGACGAGTTGGGTGTGGTGCTCATCGGGCCTAACTGTCCAGGCGTAATCACACCTGGCGAATGCAAAATTGGCATCATGCCTGGGCACATTCACTTGCCAGGCAAGGTCGGTATCGTTTCACGCTCCGGCACCCTGACCTATGAAGCCGTTAAGCAAACCACGGATGCTGGTTTCGGGCAGTCTACCTGTGTGGGTATCGGTGGTGATCCGATTCCAGGCTCCAACTTCATCGACATCTTGAAGTTGTTCCAAGAAGACCCTAAGACCGAAGCGATCGTGATGATCGGTGAGATCGGTGGTTCGGCTGAAGAAGAGGCTGCCGCTTACATTAAAGAGCACGTGACTAAGCCCGTGGTGTCTTACATCGCTGGTGTAACCGCGCCTGCGGGCAAGCGCATGGGGCATGCCGGCGCGATTATCTCAGGTGGCAAAGGCACTGCTGACGAGAAGTTCGCGGCTTTGCAGGACGCTGGTGTAAAAACTGTCCGTTCGCTAGCGGACATCGGTAAGGCCTTGGCTGAGCTGACTGGCTGGACTGTAAAATAAGCTTCACGAGTAAAGAAAGGCCACCTTTGGGTGGCCTTTTTTGTTTGCGCGTTATGGTCGTTTTATCCCATCGTTGCAGACGACAAGGTCTAATCGCCAGTAAGCTACTGAGCTATCAATCAGCTTCATAATGTTTGGGTGTTTACGTTGGGGATTTTCATGCAGTTACCTAATTATTTTGCGGACACCTTGGCTGTATGTTGGTTTGCGTGCTGCTGGTTGGGCTATACACGCTATGCCTACTGGAAAGGCTTGCGTACGCCTTGTCTGTCGAGCGTTTTGCACCTGTACCGTGTGGATTGGATGCAACGTTTATTGCTGCGTGATAACCGCATTGCCGACGCCAGCGTAATCGGTAATCTCGAACGCAACGCTTCGTTTTTCGCCTCAAGCACACTGATTATTCTCGCCGGTGTGCTTACCGTATTGGGCTCCTCAGATAGGGCTGTGTCGCTGTTAGCCGATCTACCTTTTGTAATGCCGGTTAGCCAAAGTTTGTCTGAGTTGAAGTTGCTGTGTTTGGCTATCGTCTTCGTGTATGCATTTTTTACCTTTAGCTGGTGTATGCGCCAATACAACTTTGCAGCGATTTTAGTCGGCTCGGCACCGATGGCTGGCGAGCGAAATGTGTCTGAGCTTGAGCGCAAGGCGTTCTCACTGCGTGCCGCAAAGGTCATTTCAATGGCTGCTAATACGTTCAACTTTGGCTTACGTGCTTATTACTTTGGGATGGCCACCTTGGCGTGGTTTGTAAATCCATGGTTTTTCATGCTGGTTACCGGCGGTGTTGTGCTTATTTTGTATAAGCGCGAGTTCCACTCCGATGTGTTACTAGTCATGGGTTCGACTCAAGCTCCCGCACTTGATGTGCGCAACGACCCAGCAGACTGATATTGCCGTCATTGTGTGTACTTGGTTCGTACGGGGGGAGGGCAAGCAGTTATGATGCTGGCCTATTTTTTATGACGAGAGACGAACAATGAGCGATAGCTCCATCCTTAGCCGTGCTCAGCAGTTTTTGACGGCTTTGCGCCATTGTCAGGTCATCGGCATTCAAGTTCATACAGCGCAGCCGCTCGGCTTAACCTTGCGTCTACCCTATAGCCCGCAAATTGTCGGCAATCCGCAAACGGGGGTTATTCATGGTGGCGCCATCACCACGTTGATGGACACCACCTGCGGTATTTCAACGGTATGCGTTTTGCCCGAATTCGAAATTTGTCCAACCATCGATTTACGCATCGACTACATGCGTGCGGCAAAACCTTATCAAGACGTATTTGGATTCGCTGAGTGCTACCGCGTGACGCCGAATATTATTTTTGTGCGTGGCTACGCCTATCAGGAGGATCCCAATGAGCCAATCGCTCATGTTGTGGGTACTTTTATGCGTATGGGTAAAAGCAATCGCAGCATCGACGTTGCACAACTCGGTGCGCAGCAATGAGCAACACTAGCCTTAATGAGTTGGTCCGCCAGGCCCAAGAAAATAATGACTTCGACACGCTGTTAAGCTCGATTCCGTACGCCAAGCTCATCGGTATTGAGTGCCTGCGTTTAGGTGATGACTTAGTGTTTAAGCTGCCGGCTAACTTAGACAATATTGGTAACCCAACACTGCCAGCGATACATGGCGGTGTTATTGCCGGTTTTATGGAGCATGCAGCCATTTTGCATCTGCTAATGGCTATAGGTATTCCCCATTTGCCCAAAATTATCGACTTTTCGATAGATTTTTTGCGTGCTGGTCACTATCGCGATACTTATGCGCAGTGTCATGTCTGTCGGCAGGGACGGCGAGTGGCGAATGTTGCAATCACCGCTTGGCAGACTACGCAAGCTGAACCGATCGCCACTGCGCGTGCGCACTTTAAGGTTGATGAGCCTTATCTTGCGCCGCAGGCTGTACTCAAACTTTAATCAGACCGGACTTACCATGGATACGTTACTGATTCTCTGCGGTTTGCTATTGATTGTGTTCGGCATGGTTTGGCTGATCATGCTCGCTTTTGGTAGCAGCTTGTTTTGGGGGCTTGGCAGTTTCTTTCCACCGGTAACGCTGCTCTATGTGCTGCGCTATTGGCGCACGGCACGCAAGGCAGTGATATTTACCCTGATGGGTTTTATACCCTTAGTTGTGGGTTTGGTACTGCTGGCCGGTAACGACCCAGCACGCTTTGCAGCAATTGCCAGTTTGCGCTGGCTGGCAACCGAGCAACTCAAGCCAAATGAACTGGCCATTGATCTGCATGGGCAATTGAATGGCGAACCCTTCGCCCCACAACATGCAGAGCTGATTGACGGTGTGCTGACATTGCGTGAGGGCGAGGATTTTTTTGCCCGTCGTGAGGTGAAAATCCTCTTGCCGCGAACCACTAATAACGCAGTGCATTTGAATGTTTTACCGACCGATGCTCAGCCATTACCTGAGATTGAAATCAGTTGGATGTTGCCCGAGCATGATTTGCCCGAGGCTCGCCGCCTCAGCTATGGCTATACGCTGTATGCCGAGCTGAAGCCTTTAGCGCCAAACAAAATGGCCGGTGAGTTTCATCTGGTGTTACCTGCGCAATTTAATACCGCGCTGAGCGGAACGTTGGAGCTGTTCACCAACAACCTGCGCTACCTAAACGGTACGGTGAATCGCCACGTGGACTCGCGCGACACGATAAATTATGTAATCGAAGACTACATACAGCGGCGCTTTACTGGTCAGGATGTGCGTTCGTTAGGCTTTCCTGAGTTGAAATTTCCAGCGAGTAGTTTTGAAATTGAGCTTGAAGTTTTGATTGCCGGTCAGCCGCAGCACATAACGCTTCTGCTCAGTAAAAGCGCTGTGGAAGGTTGGTCAGTCCAGGGGGATCAATTTGCCCGGCTAGATGTCCCTAAGACACAGATTCACGAGTCTGTGCCAACAGTTATCAGCGAGAGTGCCAGCGCACCTGTGCGTAAATTGGTTGATCGGCGCCTGCGGTTTTCCCTTGAGCGCTTGCAACGCACACCTGAGCAATACCGTAATTTACTGCTTCGCCTGACCACGGTGCATGGCAGTGTTGCGCAAGGGCGCTTTAGTGAAATTAACGCTGACGGGCGAATAGTTATTCGCCGCGAAGTCAGCGGACCAGGAGAGGCCAGTTATATTTTACGGCCAACTGAAATCAGTCAAATTGAGTTGCTTGAGCCCTAGCGTTGCGTATTTGACCTGCAAACGCTTGA
>JBBKVZ010000176.1:0-10360 GCA_037968715.1 Pseudomonas sp. | reverse complement strand
TTGGTGTCCAGGGTGTAGGGGATCACCAAGTGCGCGTTGCCGGTCGGGTTGTTGGTTTCCCAGTAGGGCAGGTCATCGTCGTAGGTATCGCTGTCATACAGAAAGCCACCTTCTTCCATCACCAATCGGCGGGTATTGGGGCCGGTGCGCCCGGTGTACCAGCCCAACGGCCGCTCGCCGGTGATCTCGGTGAGGATGCGGATGGCTTCGAGCATGTGCTCGCGCTCCTGGGCCTCATCCATGTACTGATAGTCGATCCAGCGATAGCCGTGGCTGCAGATCTCGTGGCCAGCAGCGGCCATGGCGCGGATCAGCTCGGGATTGCGCTGGGCGGCCATGGCCACGGCAAATACCGTCAACGGAATATCGAACTTCTTGAACAGCTTTAGAACACGCCACACGCCGCTGCGGCTGCCGTATTCGTACAGCGACTCCATGCTCAGGTTGCGCGCCCCTTGCAGCGGTTGCGCGGAAACCATCTCAGAGAGAAACGACTCAGACTCGCCGTCGCCGTGCAGGATGCTGCGTTCGCCGCCTTCCTCATAATTGAGCACAAAGGACAGGGCGATCCGCGCATCGTTAGGCCAATGCGGGTGCGGTGGATTGTTGGCGTAACCGATCAGGTCGCGTGGGTAGTCAGCGCTCACTGCAGTCTTCCTTAAGTTGGGGTGTTGCGATCAGTGGCCAGCAATAGGCGTTGGTGATGATGATCGCGCTGGGTTGATTGTATACAAAATGATTGAATGTTTGTAAATGATAAATTTACCCATTCTTCCGCGCCTAGTCGTACGGGTGCTCTCCAGCTTATCTACACAGCCGGTTATCTAGGCCCTTATGCATCGCGTGGCGCTTTCTTGCAGGAAGCGGCTAGGGATTTTTAGCGGGCTTGTTAGTGGTTTTATTGTGTACAAAAAACTGTAAAACTGTTTCGATTATTGCTTGCCATGCTACTCTGCGTGTTCCTTGGCGCTGTTAATTGCGCTGAGCCACTGAATTTAATCGAGTACAGGAGGTGTGGCAGTTGCGGTTTGCAGCTTGAACCGAATTGCCCAGAAGCTATGGGACGTTTAACTACCCACGTTTTGGATGCGGCCCACGGCTGTCCGGGCAGCGCACTGAAGATCGAGTTGTACCGAGTTGAGGGGGCGCAATTGACCCTGCTTAACAGCGTGCTGAGTAACCAAGACGGTCGCTGTGATGCACCCATTCTGCAGGGTGATGACTACATCAGTGGGGTCTATCAATTGCAGTTTCATGCCGGTGACTACTACCGCGCTCGCGGTGTTGCTTTGCCGGAACCGGCCTTTCTCGATGTGGTGGTGCTGCGCTTTGGTATTAACGCCGAGCAGGAGCATTACCACGTGCCCTTGCTTATCTCGCCGTACAGCTATTCCACCTACCGCGGCAGCTAGCTCGCACCAGTAGCTTGCAGGCTTCACTAGAGCATTGCTGAGCTTGCGTTCGTCGCTGGGTTAGGTCTCGCTGAACCCCCTCTGCTGAAGGCTGATTCGCGCAGCGCGAACATAGCCTTCAGCAGAGGGGCAAGAACGACTTCGCTGCTGCCCAAGGCATTGGCTAAGCCGTTTGCTGCGCCAAGTATTAAATCTCGCCAGCCAGCTTGCGGTCGTGCTGAAAGCGCCAGCGCGTGTACATCAGGGCCGCGCAGAACAGGCTAAAGCTGAATAGCAACTCCAGCCAACCGAGCCAGTAGCGGGCCGGGTCGAAGGCGGCGAGTACGCCTTTGATGAAATACAGATTCATCACGAAGCAGGCCCAAGCATAAGCACGGGCACCGCCAATCAGTAAGCCTGGCGCGAGTAAGGCGAGCGGCAGCAACTCAATGGCCAAGATTACCCCTGTGCGAGCGCCGTGCAGGTCGGCGTAGGCTAAGTTCCAGACAACTAACAGCGCTGCCAGGGCGAAAAAACTGAACAGGCTGATGGCGCGACTGATTCGCAGGCGTGGTTGCAGCCAGCTGAGTTCGGGCAAGATTTTTGGGGTTTTAGCCACGGGGTGTCTCCAGTTGCAGGGCCAGTTTGGCAAGGCGTAGGCCGAGGGCGCGGCACAGGGCAATTTCGTCGTCATCAAGGGCACGCTTACCGTCGCTGCCGGCATGGTGGCTGGCGCCATAGGGTGTGCCGCCACCTCGGGTATTGAGCAGCGCAGCCTCACTGTACGGCAGGCCGCAGATCAGCATGCCGTGGTGCAAGAGCGGCAGCAGCATCGATAATAAGGTGCTTTCTTGACCGCCATGCAGGCTGGCGGTGCTGGTAAATACCCCGGCGGGCTTGCCGGTTAAACCGCCGGTAAGCCACAAGCTGCTGGTGCCGTCGAGAAAGTACTTTAAAGGCGCGGCCATGTTACCGAAGCGTGTTGGACTGCCCATGGCCAGCCCTGCGCAGTTCTGCAAATCGTCAAGGCTGGCATACAACGCGCCTTCGGCAGGAATCTCTGGGGCCACTTGTTGGCATTCAGTGGAAATGCTCGGTACGGTGCGCAGCCGTGCCTCCAGGCCGCCCAGTTCGACGCCGCGGGCAATGTGTCGGGCCATTTCGCTGGTAGCGCCATGACGGCTGTAATAGAGCACCAAAATATATGCAGTGGTCATACGAGCAACTCAAGAATGCGTTCCGGTGGGCGACCTATAATCGCACGATCCCCAGCAATCAGGATCGGCCGTTCAATCAGCTTTGGCTGGCTGCACATGGCGGCGATCAACTGTTCTGCGCTGAGGCTTTGCTCTGCTAGGTTCAGCGCTTTGTATGCATCCTCACCGCTGCGCAGCAGTTGCCGGGCAGGAATGCCCAGTTTGCTGAGCAATGCGTGTAATTGCGCCGGGCTGGGCGGGGTGTCCAGGTAGCGGATTATATTTGGCGTTAGCCCTCGGGCTTCTAGTAACGCGAGCGCCTCGCGCGATTTTGAGCAGCGCGGGTTGTGATAGAGGGTCAAATCGGTCATTTGCGGGTCGCATCTTGCCTAGGGTGGCGGCTATTCTACCCGCGTCTGTGCAACCAGCTGAACTCTGTGTAAAAACGCGTAACGCTGGCGCATAAGTTAATCATCAATCAAGGATCTGGAATGCGCCAACGCCTGCACGACGCTATGGACTTTTGGCGCTTTCTGTTTCGGCGTTTTCTGGCCGATCGCGGCAACAGCAGTGCTGCGGCGCTGACCTACACCACGCTGTTTGCGGTAGTGCCGATGATGACCGTAACCTTCGCCATGCTCTCTGCCGTGCCGGCCTTTCAAGGGGTTGGTGAGCAGATTCAGAACTTTGTGTTCCGCAATTTTGTGCCCTCAACTGGCGCGGCAGTACAGGAGTATCTGCGCGCCTTTACGGTGCAGGCGCGCCAGCTGACCTGGGCGGGCGTGGCGGTATTGGCGGTTACCGCATTTATGATGCTGGTCAGCATCGAGCAGGCCTTCAATACGATTTGGCGGGTCCGCCAAAGTCGGCGTGGAGTTACCAGCTTTTTACTGTATTGGGCCATTCTCAGTGTTGGTCCGTTGCTGCTGGGCAGCGGTTTTGTGCTGAGTACCTACCTGACCTCGACCTCGTTGTTGTCGGGTCCGCATGCGTTATTCGGCGCACAAACGCTGCTGCGTTTTATGCCGTTAGTATTTAGCGTGGCGGCGTTTACCTTGATCTACGCGACTGTTCCTAATGCCCGTGTGCCGTTCAAGCATGCACTGCTGGGTGGGTTATTTACTGCCGTATTGTTTGAGGTCGCCAAGGGGCTATTTGCGCTGTATGTGAGCTTGTTTCCGGGCTATCAGCTGATATACGGGGCATTTGCCACAGTGCCGTTGTTTTTGCTGTGGCTGTATCTGTCTTGGTTGATTGTGCTGTTCGGCGCCGAGTTGGTGTGCAACTTGGCGGTGCCACAACACTGGCGACGGCGTGCCATGCCGCGAGTGCTGGTGTTGCTGGGGGTTTTACGGGTGTTTCATGAGCGTCAGCAGCGTGGTTTGTCTGTGCATCATCGCATCGTGCAGCGCGCAGGTTGGTTGCTGCCGGGCGATGAGTGGCTTGAAATACTCAATTTTCTAGAGGCCGAACAATTGATTTGCGCCACCGGCACAGATTCATGGGTGCTGTGCCGCGACCTGTCCAATTACCCGCTGCGGCAATTGATTAGTCAGAGCCCTTGGCCGTTGCCACGCCTTGAGCAACTACCTGAGCACTTGGATGAACCCTGGTATCTAGCGTTTCGCGAGGCTTTACAGGCGCTTTATACGCAGCAGGCGGCGCTGTTCAGCGGCAATGTAGCTCAGTGGCTACAACCACCGGCCGAGTGACGTAAATGGTCAGTTTGCGGCGCGCTGCATAACTTTCGCGGCGCTAAATAGGCGTACAGCCGTTTAAATGCAGAGGGGCGTGAGCTGGCACGCTTCTGGCAATCCTGTAGTGAGCGTGTTGTTTGCGAGGAGCCGCTCATAACTAGGTGAGCGGGGTATGCGTATGCAACGTCGAGACAATGTGATTTATCTGCATCAGCTCAATCCCGCTGCGGCGCTTGAACGACTTAATCGTGTGACTGGATTGCAGTTTGCCCGCTGGCCACAAAGCTTGCGGCCAGCGCTTGACGCGCAGCAGGCGCTTTCAGTGGAGGCGGTTACCGTCGAGCGCGGTGTTGTTACAGATGATATTGCGTGTAACGGTGCTCTGGGTCTGCACTTATTGCATCAAGCACGTACTTGACGGCTATTGCTGCTGATCTGCTCGACTGCCTGCACAAAAAGTTCTTCTACTAACATGCTTTGCGCGGGCACTGCGCTGCGCAAAAAAATCTGTACCTGTTGCAGATTTTGTTTGATGGCCAAGCGGGCAATTCCGGAAAGTAATACCTTGCCCTTGGCGCCAACCCGACCGTGCTCCACAGCAACCTCGCGGTGCTGCGGGCCATCCATGTAGCTGGCCATTAGCGATACCGGCAAGCTTTCCAGTCCGGCTAATTGTAGCCATGCGGCGACATTCAGTTCGACCACCCGGCCGTCATAGGCCGTGTTAATGCTGCGGGCACTATTAATGATCTGGCTAGGCACGGAACCAATTAGACGGTCGTTGGCAGTGGGCATGGCGATACTCGCTTGCATAAATGACTGACAGGCAAATTTTAACCTGATCAAACAGTTGCAAACTGTGCAGTCAGGCGTGCTTGTGTGTGACAGGTTATGCAGAATCAGCGGACGGTTGACGCTTAGGCCAAACCTAACGGGTAGCGGGTAACAGAAGGCGAGTGAAGATTGCTTGGCGGCAGGGCTACTTCCGTTTGGTTGGGCCTGTTGGTTAGTTGCAGCCAAACACTTTCGCCGGCAGTGAATTGGCCGTTGGGCAGCCATAAACCATGATGCCAGCCATTCCCGGGCTCGGGCGTGCTTTGCAGAACCCCAGGGTGGGTTTGTGAACTCGGCGAACGGCGCAGCCATGCTGGGCGTGCTAGGCCTTTTAAATAGCGCAGTCCCAAGTGCAAGCCTTCGCTGTCTTGGTGGCGCCAGCGTACTAGGGCCAAGGTTGGTGTGCCGCTCTCGGCGAGCAAGAGCACCAGTTGGCCTACTGGTAAATGTGGGCCCTGAGCGCTATTGCAAAGCAGGCGAGCCCCACCAGCACTACCGTCAAGCATCATGCTAGGGCAATGATTGGGGCGTTTTTCCAGTAGCTGCGCGTGAATGTCCGCGAGGCCGACGATAAGGTCACACGGCCCCTTGTATTCGTTGCGGGCATGGCGCCGCTGCTGGCGCCCCAGCCAGTTAATACGCACCTGTTCGAGCAATTGCCGCTCAGCCTGGGTTTGCAGGGGGGAGGGCTCGTGCAGGCCAATTAATAGCGCGCCCAGTTCGAAGCGGCGTAAGTCGCTGGGTTGCCCTTGCGGTACTTCGTCAAAGGCTAAGCAAGGCTGTGAGGCTGTTAGGTCTACGCAGGGGCTGTCGGTTTCATCTTCGTCATCCCAGGGCAGTAATCGCGCAAGGCTTGCCAGGGGCGCCAGTGCGGCAAACAGCTGTGTGCATTCACCTTGCGCCAGGTGAAAGGGGTTGCTCAGTGCCATCAGCAGAGCTTGCTGATAGAGGCCGCGCAAAGTAACGGCGGGCGTTGGTACAAAAGCTGCGGCAACGTGTTCGTCTAGGCAGTCTTGGTGCTCGCCAATCCAGTACAGTAAATGGCTGTCACGCCACAGGCTGGCAGGCGGTTCTTGGTACAGTTGATAGTGGCGCAGCAAACTTTGCGCAAGGTAATACTGAGCCTTATACAAGCACCAGGCTAAGTGCGGACGTGAGGGTTGGCGACCCTGCAGAATTTGCAGTAATAAGCGCTTAAAGCCGGCCGCCATTTCGCTGCACAGGCGTAAAAATAGCGGTGGTGGGGCCGTTTGCTCTGTGTAAGCGAGGGCGTGTGCGCGATAAGCATCGCTGAAGCTTTGCAAGGCACGCTGCCTTTCAAGTAAGGTCATGGCGCTGCGATTGCAGCGAAAAAGCAGGCTAAGCACTTCTTGCAAGGCCTGTTCGGCGGGCATCAGCCGCGCCGCGGCCAGCTGACTAGTCAGTTCGGCGAGCGTTAGCTCTTGCTCATTAGATATGTCTGGAACTTCCAGGCGTAAGGCGTCCAGCGTCATAACAACCCTTCAAATACGAGGCTCGACGGCATGGCTATGCAACACCATTGGTTCAAAGGGCGGGTGCTCATGATGATCCTTTTGGGCCTGCTACTGGCTGGCTGTAGTGAAGACTACGGTCTTGATCAGTATGGACGAAAGGTAACGGCTGAGTCGCTAGAAGGCCAGTGGTTGCTGATTAATTATTGGGCGCAGTGGTGTGGGCCATGTCGCGCGGAGGTTGCTGAGTTGAACACGCTGGCAGAGCAAGTGAGCGACCAGCAAGTGCGCGTGTTGGGGGTCAATTTTGACCAGTTACAAGGCGAAGAACTGCTCGCCGCCAGTGCGGCGCTGGGGATTAAGTACCAAGTTTTGGCGCAGGATCCTGCGGCACGTTGGCAATTGCCGCGCAGCGAGGTATTGCCGGTGACCTATATTATTGATGGGCAAGGCAAGTTGCGTGGGCGCTTGCTTGGCGAGCAAACAGCTGTCGGTTTGCGTGCGCGTTTGGCGCAGTTAAAGCAAGGAGTTAACTAATGGCGCGTATTTGTTTGCATGCAGCGGTAAGCGGGAAGGTGCAGGGCGTGGGTTTTCGCCAGTCTACGGATGATCAGGCGCAGCGTTTAGAGCTGGATGGTTGGGTGCGTAATCTTGCCGATGGGCGGGTTGAAGTGTTGATTGAGGGTGAGGAATTGGTTGCGCGTGAGTTGGCCGACTGGCTTGTGAGTGGCCCCAAGGCTGCACGAGTAACTGATGTGTTGTTAAGCGAGCAGCCTCTGCAGGGGATTATCGGTTTTATCGTGCGTTAAGCAGATTACCTTAACGGCCTCTATAGGCTGCCATGATGCGGCAGCCTTAGCCTTAGCCTTAGCCTTAGTCGTTGGCGCCGGGATCAGCCGCGAAGCGCCCAGCCTTGTTTTGCAGTGTTTGCAGAAATTCTTGCTGCAACTCGGGATCATTACGGGTGAGCTCGATCAAACTCTGTTCCAGCTCACTGGCTTCATCTTCCAAGCCTAAATCGGCCAGTCGCTTAATCCGATGCACCCATTGCGCGACGCTTTCGCCCTCGAGATCGGCAAAAATAAGCTCATGCGCCTCGACCAGTTTGCCGCGCAATGAGCGGCTAACCAATAGTGCTGCTTGGGCTTTGGTGCCGTCTTGTGGGTCTTCGACACTGATCAGCAGCTTACCCACTTGGCTGATATTGCTTTGTTCTGAAAATGGGCTGTCGAGCAAATTAATGCGCAGCATGCCCTTGCTGTCGGTGCTCAGCTCGTGACGCAGTTTGCCCGCAGTCACACTAACCGGCCGTTCACTCCAAGGCAGGCTGGAGTACTCTTTGCGCGTTGCTTGTTGGGTGTCATCGGTGCTGGCCAGATTTTGCTGCGAGCGACCGTGAGACTGCACGTTCATAGCCGGGTTGATGCCAGCAAAGCCATAGTCAAACCAGCCCTTGGTGGCGCTGTCTGGCACATTACCAAAGGTCAGGATGTTGGCCACGTTGGCGCCAACCCCCGCTACTATCGCGCCGACTCCCAGTGGTACTTCATACAACTCACGCCACCCCTGGTATGGGGTGTAGCGGTCGTAGTGACGGCTAACCTCGAACACCGTTACCTCGAAGGTTTTCTGCTCGAGGATGCGCACTCGACGTTCCGGCAACTCCAGAACCTGCGGTTCACCGGCTTCAATCAGCAAGCTGTGCTCGAGTAATTTACGCTCGACGCGCTGCTCATGCTCGCTACGCTGCCCCAGTTGGTTGGCGCAGCCGCTAAGCCAGAGTGCGCCACAGAGTGTGACGCCGGTTTGTAGTGTCTGTCGGCTGAACATGTCGCCTCAATTAGCCGCGGATGCGAGCTTGTAAAAACGCCAGTACGTCAGCAGCAGGCAGCGCTTGCGGTTCGGTTTCGCGGCGGCTCTTGTATTCAAGATTGCCTTCAGCCAGGCCGCGATCACTGATTACGATACGGTGCGGAATGCCGATCAGTTCCATGTCGGCAAACTTGATGCCCGGGCTGGTTTTTTTATCGCGATCGTCCAGCAGCACTTCAAAGCCGGCGGCGGTTAGCTCGGCATACAGTTTGTCTGTAGCCTCACGCACCTGCTCTGTTTCATAGCGCAGTGGCACTAGGGCAATTTGGAACGGCGCCAGGGTGTCGTTCCAGAGAATGCCGCGCTCGTCGAAGTTTTGTTCGATGGCAGCCGCTACTACGCGTGAAACGCCGATGCCGTAGCAGCCCATGGTCAGCACTACGGGCTTGCCATTTTCGCCCAGAACTTGGCAGTTGAGAGCTTGGCTGTACTTGGTGCCGAGTTGGAAAATATGCCCAACCTCGATGCCGCGTTTAATCACTAAGGTACCTTGGCCGTCTGGGCTTGGGTCGCCCGCCACCACGTTGCGCAAATCGGCCACTTCTGGCACTGGCAAATCGCGTTCCCAGTTGACGCCAAAGTAGTGCTTGTCGTCGATGTTGGCGCCGATGCCGAAGTCGCTCATTAGCGCCACGGAGCGGTCAATAATGCACGGCAACGGTAAATTCAGCGGGCCTAAAGAACCGGCGCCAGCGCCAATCGCGTCGCGCAATTCGGCTTCTGAGGCAAACACTAACGGGTTGGCGACATGCTCAAGGTTGGCGGCTTTGATCTCGTTTAACTCGTGGTCACCACGGATGATCAGGGCGATCAACTTGCCTTCTTCGACGGCATGTACAACCAAGGTTTTAACGGTTTTCTCGATGGCCAAGCCAAATTGGCTGACCAGTTCATCAATGGTTTTGGCGTTTGGCGTGTCAACCAGGCGCAATGCTTCTGTGGCAGCACCGCGGACTGTTTCGCGCGGCACAGCTTCGGCTTTTTCGATGTTGGCGGCGTAGTCGGAGCTGTCGCTGAAGGCGATGTCGTCTTCGCCTGAATCGGCCAATACATGGAATTCGTGGGAGCCAGTGCCGCCGATTGAACCGGTGTCGGCTTGTACTGGGCGGAAGTTCAAACCTAGGCGGGTGAACACATTGCAGTAAGCCTGGTGCATGCGGTCGTAGGTTATCTGCAGCGATGCTTGGTCTTGGTGGAAAGAGTAGGCGTCCTTCATGATGAACTCGCGACCTCGCATCAAGCCAAAACGCGGACGGATTTCATCGCGAAACTTGGTCTGGATTTGATACATGTTGAGTGGCAGTTGCTTGTAGCTATTGAGCTCATTGCGGGCCAGATCGGTGATGACTTCTTCGTGGGTCGGGCCGGCGCAGAACTCGCGGCCATGACGGTCTTTCACGCGCAGTAATTCTGGGCCGTACTCTTCCCAGCGCCCCGATTCTTGCCAGAGTTCGGCCGGTTGAAACAGCGGCATCAGCACTTCTAACGAGCCTGCGGCGTTCATTTCTTCACGCACAATCGCTTCAACCTTGCGCAGTACCCGCAGGCCCATTGGCAGCCAGGTGTACAAGCCTGAGGCTAGGCGGCGAATCATCCCGGCGCGCAGCAGCAGCTGGTGGCTGATTACTACTGCGTCAGAGGGCGTTTCTTTCAGGGTCGAGAGCAGATACTGGCTGGTGCGCATGATTGGCCGTTTTGTCAGTTGCGAAGGCTTGGAAACTGTTCTATATCGGCGTGGCTTGGCGTTTGGCCGGTGCGTGACGATGTTGAGCAGTCGTTTAAAATAATTGGCTCATTGTACGGTGCCTGTTGGAGCGCGTACAGGCGGCCGGCCTTATGGCCTTTAGCGGGAGGGAATGCTGTTGAGTACGTTAACCGCAGAGCAGGTGCAGGTTTTG
>JBBKVZ010000175.1:0-7549 GCA_037968715.1 Pseudomonas sp. | reverse complement strand
GCTGTTGACCAGCGTTTCGCTCTTGGCGTTACGCGCGCTGGAGCAGCGTTATTCGGCTGGCATTAAAACGGTGGAGCTGTGATGCAAGGGGCTAAATCGTGACCTTCGACTTTGCTGTGATCTGGGCCAATTTGCCGTTGTATTTGGGCGGTGTATTGGTAACCCTGAAAATTCTGCTGATCTCCTTGGCCTTCGGCCTGTTGCTGGCTATTCCGCTGGGATTGATGCGGGTCTCCAAGCAAGCCTGGATTAACTTTCCGGCTTGGCTGTACACCTATGTGATTCGCGGCACGCCGATGCTGGTGCAGTTGTTTCTGATCTATTACGGCCTGGCTCAATTTGAGGCGGTGCGCGACAGCGCGTTGTGGCCGTATCTGTCGAGCGCGACCTTTTGTGCGTGCTTGGCCTTTGCCATTAATACCAGCGCGTACAGTGCCGAAATTCTTGCCGGGAGCTTGAAAACCATTCCGCCCGGCGAGATTGAAGCGGCCAAGGCGATGGGCATGTCGCGGGCCAAGTTGTATCGACGAATTCTGCTGCCGTCGGCGCTGCGCAGAGCGCTGCCGCAATACAGCAATGAAGTGATCATGATGTTGCACACCACCAGTTTGGCCTCAATCGTGACCTTGATTGATATCACTGGCGCGGCGCGCACCATCAGTGCGCAGTACTACTTGCCGTTTGAGGCGTTTATTACTGCCGGTCTGTTTTACCTGTGTCTGACCTTTATTTTGGTGCGCCTGTTCAAGTTGGCCGAGCATCGTTGGCTGGCTTATCTCGCGCCGCGCAAGCACTAAGGAGGCCGCATGCAACGCATAGACTATGTATTGCCTTGGAGTTGCCTGGGCACCGAGCGTCGAGTATCGGTGTTCCGCTTTGGCAGTGGGCCGCGCAAGGCCTATATCCAAGCTTCCTTGCATGCCGATGAACTGCCGGGTATGCGCGTGGCGGTCGAACTTAAGCGCTGCTTGCAGGCGCTAGAGGCGCAAGGGCTGCTTACTGGGGTGATCGAGTTGGTGCCGGTGGCCAATCCGATTGGTCTTGGGCAAATGCTGCAAGGTCAGCATCAGGGGCGTTTTGAACAGTCCAGCGGGAAGAATTTCAACCGAGATTTCATCGACTTGGCCGCACTGATTAGCCCGCGGCTAGAAGGTTTGTTGACGGGCGCGGCGGCGGACAATGTGGCGCTGATCCGTCAGCACATGTTGGCGGCGCTGGCTGAGCTAGCGCCTGCCGGTTCAGAGCTTGAGGGCATGCAGCGGGTGCTGCTGCAACACGGCTGTGATGCCGATGTAGTGCTCGACCTGCACTGTGACTTTGAGGCGGCGGTGCACCTGTACGGTGTTCCGCAGCAATGGCCGCGCTTGCGTTCGCTGGCCGCGCGGGTTGGCGCGGCAACCGTGTTGCTGGCCGAAGACTCCGGTGGCTCATCTTTCGATGAGGCTTGTTCGCTACCTTGGCTGCGCTTGGCGCAAGACTTCCCCGCGGCAGCAATTCCCTCGGCCTGTTTGGCGACCACCGTTGAGTTGGGCGGCATGAACCACACCGAGGCCGGTCAGGCGGGCGACTACGCGCAAGCCATATTGGCCTTTCTTGCCGAGCAAGGGCTGCTCGCTGGTACTTGGCCTGCGGCACCAGAAGCCTGTTGCCAGGCGGCGCCGTTGGACGGCATGGAACTGCTGTTTGCGCCGCATTCTGGGGTAGTCAGTTTTCTGCAGCCTGTGGGCAGTTATGTGTCTGCGGGTACTGAAATATTTGCAGTATTTGACCCGCTCGAAGACCGCCATAGCGTGGTCTGCGCCGCCACTTCCGGCGTGCTGTTTGCCATTGAGCGTATGCGTTTTGCGCAGCCCGGGCGCTGGTTGGCCAAAGTGGCTGGCAGCCAATCTATCCGTCAGGGTCGTTTGCTTAACGACTGATTCATTGCCTTTCGAGAACTGAAATCATGTACAAACTTGAAGTCCAGGACCTGCACAAGAGCTATGGCAGCAATGAGGTGCTCAAGGGCGTGTCGCTGGCGGCAAAAGCCGGCGACGTGATCAGCATTATCGGCTCCAGTGGCTCGGGGAAAAGTACCTTCCTGCGCTGCATTAATCTGCTTGAGCAGCCAAATGCTGGGAAGATTTTGCTCAATGGCGAAGAACTCAAACTGGTCGCCAACAAGTCGGGCGCCTTAAAAGCGGTAGATCCCAAGCAGTTGCAACGCATGCGTTCGCGCTTGTCGATGGTGTTTCAGCACTTCAACCTGTGGTCGCACATGAGCGCGCTGGAAAACGTCATGGAAGCGCCGGTGCACGTGCTCGGTATGGACAAAAAAGCAGCGCGGGAAAAAGCCGAACATTACTTGGCTAAAGTCGGCGTGGCCCATCGCAAAGATGCTTACCCGGCGCACATGAGTGGCGGCGAGCAACAGCGGGTGGCCATCGCCCGCGCCCTGGCCATGGAGCCTGAGGTGATGCTGTTTGACGAGCCAACCTCGGCGCTCGACCCTGAGCTGGTGGGTGAAGTGCTCAAGGTTATGCAGGATCTCGCGCAAGAGGGCCGCACCATGGTGGTGGTGACCCATGAAATGGGTTTTGCCCGTGAGGTCTCCAACCAGTTGGTGTTCTTGCATAAGGGCGTGGTGGAAGAACGTGGTTGCCCGAAAGAGGTGCTGGTTAATCCGCAGTCTGAGCGCCTTCAGCAGTTTCTTTCTGGCAGTTTAAAGTAAGTGATTGAGGCTCCAGCTAGACTACCCACTATGACTAGTACAGCGCGTCGCATCGGTTTTCTGCTTTGGCCGGGTACTCGGGCCATTACCTTGGCTTTGGCTGAAGAAGCCTTACGGGTGGCGCAGCGCGTGCACCCAGAAGTGCACTATGAGCTGCGCTTTATGCAGGTTGACGCACCGCTTGATGCGGCTGCTGTGGCCACTGCCGATGGCGTGGTTGAGGCGGGCTGGCAACTTCCGGGCGAGGCATGGGTGGGCAAGCTTGAGGGCCTGCACAAGTTGTTTCTGTTGGCCGATGAGCCGCCAAGCCAACTGCCGTTGGCGCTTTCCAGCGCCATCAAGCACCTGGTTCGTGGTGGCTGCTCCATTGGCGGACTGTCTGCTGGGGTTTATCCGTTAGCGCAAATGGGCTTGCTCGATGGTTATCGGGCTTCGGTGCATTGGCGCTGGCAGGATGACTTTGCCGAGCGCTTCCCTAAGGTGATTGCCACCAGCCATTTGTTCGACTGGGATCGTGATCGGCTGAGTGCCTGCGGCGGCTTGGCTGTGCTGGATTTGCTGTTGGCCATGCTGGCCCGTGACCATGGTGCAGAGTTAGCCGGGGCGGTCAGTGAAGAATTGGTGGTCGAGCGGATTCGTGAGGGCAGTGAACGCCAGCGTATTCCGCTGCAAAATCGCTTGGGTTCTAGTCATCCCAAGTTGACGCAGGCGGTGCTGCTGATGGAAGCCAATATCGAGGAGCCGCTCACCACCGACGAAATCGCCCAGCATGTGTGCGTTTCACGCCGTCAGTTAGAGCGCATCTTTAAGCAATACCTTAACCGGGTGCCGAGTCAGTATTACCTTGAGCTGCGCCTGAATAAGGCGCGGCAATCGTTGATGCAAACCAGTAAGTCGATTATTCAAATCGGCCTGTCGTGCGGCTTCTCTTCCGGCCCGCATTTCTCCAGCGCCTACCGCAATTTCTTCGGCGCCACCCCGCGCGAAGACCGCAATCTGCGGCGCAGCAGCAGCCCCTTTGAAATCAGTCAGCCAGCAGTTGAGCGGCGCTGAGTAAAGCGCCGCGCTGCTTATCTGTCGTCTGCGCAGCCTCGCCGTGTGCCCCACGCGCCTGCTGTGCAGAGCTAATCGGCCATTGCGCGGTTAACTCAGGCCGCCCAGCAGGCGCGCTTCGCCGGCTTCGATAGCGTCTAACTGGCCAGCGAGCAGTACGGTGTCGCCTGCGCAGAGGCGAGTGGCGGCGCTGTATTCCAGCGGTTGGCCGCTGCGGTGAACACCTTGCACTTCAAGCTTGAGTTGCTCGAGGTCGAGCATGCCCAACGATTGTCCACAGGCGAAGGCGTCGGCACTTAGGCTGACGGCATGCAGTAGCAATGCGCTGCGCTCCGGGCTGTCTGTGCGGTTGCTTTGCGCGCCCGGAAAGTAGCCGTGTAAGAGTTTGTAGCGGCTGCGCCGCACGTCATCAATGTGCGCCTGCATGCGGGCTTGCGGCACGCCGAGCATTACCAGCGCGTGAGAGGCCAGCATCAGGCTGGACTCCAGCAACTCGGGCACCACCTCACTGGCTCCTGCCTCTAAGAGCCGCGCTTGTTGGCTGTCGTCACGGGTGCGGACCAAAATCGGTATGTGTTTATTCACCCGCCGCGCTTGCAGAACAATGCGCAGCGCCACCTCGGTTTTATCCACGGCGACAATCAATAAGCGCGCCTGACGGAGTCCGACGGCTTGCAGTAAATCGGCCCGGCTGGAGTCACCGTAATGCACGCACGCCTGCCCCGCACTGGCTTGCTGGACGCGCACCGGGTCGTCATCTAAGGCGATAAACGCTTGTTCTTCGAGTTGCAGGAAGCGGCCAATGGATTGCCCGACCCGGCCATAACCGCAAATTAATACGTGGTTTTCTAGGCTGGCGGTGGCGTGGCGGATTTCATCTAAGCGTGCCTCGCGGCTGGGGGTGCGTTGTAAGTACGCCGCCAAGCGTGGCGCGCCGCGCAGCAAGAGTGGCGTTAAAGCCATTGAGCAGAAGGTGGCCGCTAATAAAAGATTGGCCTGTTGGTTGTCGAGCAAATGCGCTTGCTCAATTTGCGCCATCAAGGCGAAGCAGAATTCCCCGCCCTGAGCCAGCGTCAGGCCGGTACGCCAGGCGGTTTGCGTGTCGTCGCCGCGTAATTTCACCAGTACCCAGACGATGCCGCCCTTAATGACGATTAGCCCTAAGGTGATGATTAGAATCGTGCCGCCGGCGCTGGCGAATTGCTGTAGGTCGATCAGCATGCCAACGCTGACAAAAAACAGGCCGAGCAGGATGTCGCGAAACGGGCGGATATCGGCTTCGATTTGATGCCGATAGTGGCTTTCACCCAGCAGCATGCCGGCCAGAAAAGCGCCCAGCGCCATGGACAGGCCGAGTAAGTGGGTAAGCCAAGCGGTGAGCAGCACTATGACTAGGGCGAGGGTGACAAACAGTTCGGCTGAATGCGCCTTGGCCACTTCATGAAATAGGCGCGGTAAAACCCAGCGGCTGACCAATAGCAGGCCGACAAATAACAGGCAGGCCTTGCCCAAGGTCAGGCCTAGAGCGATATGCCAAGGCCCGCTGGTCTCGCTGGTTAGTGTGGGCATCAGGGTTAGCAGCAGTACGGCTACAAGGTCTTGCAGGAGCAGCACGCCGATGGCGTTTTGGCCGTGGCCGCTGAACACTTCGCCGAGGTTGCTCAGTTCTTTAGTGACGATGGCGGTTGAGGAGAGTGCCAGCCCGGTGCCGAGGATCAATGCCACGGTCAGCGGCATGCCCCACCAATGCAGCAATCCGGCAAACACCGCGCCGGTGACTAAGACCTGCCAACTGCCGAGCACGAAAACCACATGCCGCAAGGCCAGCATGCGCGGCAAGGAAAACTCCAAGCCTAAGGTGAACAATAAAAACACCACACCCATTTCCGCCAGCAGTGGCAGAGACTCTGAGTCGCCAATCCAGTTAAGTGCGTGCGGGCCGATGAGTACGCCCACACACAAATAGCCCAGCAACGGCGGCAGGCCGATCCGGCGAAACAGGGCAATAACCACTAGGGATGAGGCGAGGATGACCAGTAAAGAGGTGAACAACGGAACTCTCCGAGATGAATTTGCCGCAATAGTAGAGCACGCGGTCCCGGAAAATATTGACTTGCCTACCTGCTATGGGTGGAAACCTTGGGTAATTAACGCGTGTGAAGTGCGCCACACGGCAATTTCGCGCTGAGATCTGGGTGTTTTTAGTGGCGATGCAGGGCGCATTCTGCGCCGCAAAGAGCCGTAGAATATTTTGCTGGGCATGTTCGGCGTTCTTGAGCAGCAGTTTAAACTGCGTCTTGGCGATGCTTTCTGTCGCATTGCTGTAAGCCTTGCCGCGCCGTGGGTTGGCCTTGTAAGAAGTTGTCGCATAGCGGCAATGCCAAGCGCATGGCAGCCCCTACAATCATTTCAACGTCGACCATTGCCGGTCGGGGTTTCTTCTCTGGAGAGTTTTAATGTCCGTTGAGCACACGCCAGTAGCACGCGCCGATTTTGATCAGGTGATGGTCCCTAACTATGCGCCCGCCGCTTTTATTCCGGTGCGTGGTGAGGGTTCCCGTGTCTGGGACCAGAGTGGTCGTGAACTGCTGGATTTCACCGGCGGAATTGCCGTGAACGTCTTGGGTCACGCCCATCCAGCGCTGGTCAGTGCGCTCACCGAGCAGGCTAAAAAGCTCTGGCATATTTCCAACGTATTCACCAATGAGCCGGCTCTGCGCCTGGCACAAAAGCTGGTGGATGCCACGTTCGCCGACAAAGTGTTCTTTTGTAACTCCGGCGCCGAAGCCAACGAGGCCGCGTTCAAGCTGGCCCGTCGCGTCGCGTTCGACCGTTTCGGTACCGAGAAGTACGAGATCATCGCCGCGCTGAACAGCTTCCACGGCCGTACCCTGTTCACCGTTAACGTCGGTGGCCAGTCGAAGTACTCCGACGGTTTCGGTCCTAAAATCACCGGCATCACCCACGTCCCCTTTAACGACCTGGACGCGTTGAAAGCCGCCGTGTCGGACAAGACCTGCGCCGTGGTGCTGGAGCCGATCCAGGGCGAAGGCGGCGTGTTGCCGGCCGAGCTGGCCTACCTGCAAGGCGCCCGCGAGCTGTGCGACGCGAACAACGCGCTGCTGGTGTTCGACGAAGTGCAAACCGGCATGGGCCGCAGCGGCCATTTGTTCGCTTATCAGCACTACGGCGTGGTGCCGGACATCCTCACCAGTGCCAAGAGCCTGGGCGGCGGTTTCCCGATTGCCGCGATGCTCACCACGGAGGCCCTTGCCAAGCACCTGGTGGTCGGCACCCACGGCACCACCTACGGCGGCAACCCGCTGGCGTGCGCGGTGGCGGAAGCAGTGATCGACGTGATCAACACCCCAGAGGTGCTGGCCGGCGTCAATGCCAAGCACGATCAGTTCAAGGCGCGCCTGGAGCAGATCGGCAAGCAATACGGCATCTTCACCGAAGTTCGTGGCATGGGCCTGCTGATCGGTTGCGTGCTGAGCGATGCCTTCAAAGGCAAGGCCAAGGACGTGTTCAACGCGGCCGAGAAAGAAAACCTGATGATCCTGCAAGCCGGCCCGGACGTGGTGCGTTTCGCGCCGAGCCTGGTGGTGGAAGAGGCGGATATCAAGGAAGGTCTCGACCGCTTTGAACGTGCAGTAAAAACGCTGACCCAAGCCTGATACAAATCTATCTGCCGGACCGGATCAAATGTGGGGGCCGCTTTTGTGGCGAGGGAGCTTGCTCCCGCTGGAGTGCGAAGCGCTCCCAAAATCTTGGGGCCGCTACGCA
>JBBKVZ010000174.1:0-4912 GCA_037968715.1 Pseudomonas sp. | reverse complement strand
ATGGTCACCCTCGGCCTTGTCGGCCACTACAGCTACTTTGGCGAGCTTAGCGCCGCGCTCCCGCTGAGCAACGCTTGGCTGGCGGTACTCGCCTGCGGTGTGCTGGGCGGCGGGCTCGGCGGTTTATTCTGCCGTTTGGTGCTGCCCTCAGAGCGTGGCCCTTTGGCTCGTTTAGGCGCATGGCGGGCCCAACGCCCGGTGCTGTTTGCCGCAGGCTGTGGTCTGGTTTTAGCCCTACTCGGATTAATTTCCGGACAGCACATATTTGGCACCGGCTACGCCGAAACCCGCGCCCTGCTCGAAGGCCAACCGCAAACGGATAGCGTGTTTATATTCTGGAAGTTTCTCGCCAACGTGGTGTCCTACTTGGCCGGTATTCCGGGCGGCCTGTTCTCGCCGTCACTCGCGGTCGGTGCCGGTATGGCACCTTGGCTCGTCTACTGGATTCCCGACATCAGCATGCAAACCGCCGGCCTGCTGGGCATGGCTGCCTACCTGGCAGGCGTTACTCGCACACCGCTGACCGCTACGGTAATCACCATCGAACTGTCCCACAGCCAAGACATGCTCTTACCGATTCTGGCCGCCAGCGTAATCGCCAGTAGTTTATCCGGACGGATCTCACCCGTGCCGCTGTACCGCGCCATGGCTCAGCCGCTACTGGATGCTTTTACCCCGAAAGGGCCACGTGCCTGACTGAGTTAACTGGCCAGCCTTAAATTTTGGCTATGTCCTAGTTATGTGTTGCAGGCCCTATTTTGTAGGGCGGGCTTTAGCCCACCAGCGCGGGGTAAGAGCCTTGGTGGGCTAAAGCCCACCCTACGTTTGGCACTCAACACCTAACGGGTACTTAGCCTATTCGAACGCACATTGTATTCAGTATTGGCTGGGCTAGTCGGTCAAAGGCGGCAGATTTTTTGCCTGGCCAAGCCTGTTGTTAACGATGCCTGGGTAACGCCGGGGGTGGCGGCGCTGGTTAGTCGAGCATCCAGGCCAAACCCATCGCTACATGCAACTCTGTGCTGTCGAGTAAGGGCCGTGTGGTGCTAGCGCCGTCCAGTAACAAGCCGATTTCGGTGCAGCCGAGAATCGCCACCTCAGCGCCCTGTGCGTGCAGCTGTGTTAGGCAGTCGAGGTAGTAGGCACGGGAGCTGGCGAGGAGCCGGCCTTGGCACAGTTCGGCGAAGATCACTCGGTCGATTTCCGTCATCTGCGCCAGCGTGGGGACGAGCACTTCAATGGCGAACCGCTCGGCCAAGCGCTGGCGATAAAAATCTTCCTGCATGGTAAAGCGTGTACCGAGCAACGCTGCCTTGCGCACACCTTGCCGCTGCAGTGCTTGGCCGACGGCATCGCCGATATGCAGCAGGGGAATGCTCACAGCAGCCTCGATGGCTGGCGCGACTTTGTGCATGGTGTTGGTTGCCAGCAGCAAGGCCGTCGCGCCGGCGCGCTCCAGCCCTTGCGCCGCTTTGGCCAATAGCTGACCGGCGGCGTGCCAGTCGCCGCGCCGCTGCAGGTCGGCGATCGCAGCGAAGTCCAGTGAATGCAGTAACAAGGGCGCCGAATGCAAGCCGCCTAAACGCGCGCGGACGCCCTGATTGAGCAAGCGATAGTAGCTTGCCGTCGACTCCCAACTCATGCCGCCCAGAATACCCAGTTGCTGCATAACGCCTTACTCCATGTCGACCTTGCCTTGAGCTTAGGCAGGTGGGCTGGCGCTGCACAGTTACAGTCGCTGAGCGAGTCGGCCGTACAGCTGCTTGGTTGGCAAACAAGGCTAGCAGTCTGCAAAGGGCGTGAGTACCAAGTGGTGAGTAGACGGGCAAAAGTGTTCGGTCGCCGATTAGCCTGCTGCTAAAACGTGCTCTGTACCGGGGCGATTTGCCGGCGACCGCTCTATTCTGGTGCTTTTGCTGCTGTTTGAGGGCTGTTCGCGACGGCTACAACTGGCCGTTGCTAGCCTGCTGCAGGTAGGTTGGGTCGAAGCGCAATTTAATTTGCGCAGGGTTACCCAGCACTCGGCCGTCGCTGAAGCTAATACCCAGTTGCTGTAACCCGCTGCCTTTTGCACCCAGCAATTGCTGGGCGTCGGCGAAGTTCACCACCCGCTGCATGAGCAGTGGCAGCTTGTCGCTGTTGGCAAAATTGAGTGCCGACCTTGGGCTGTAGAACGAGCGTAGGGTTTTCAGTTGCGCGTCAAAATCATCGGCGCTGGTGTTTGCGGCGGCGGCCATCTTGGCGCGAACGGCAGCCCCCTCGGCGTTATGGGCGCCCACCAGACGCTGGGTTTCAAACCACGCACCGGTGAGGGCTTTACCCAGTTCTGGGTGGGCGGCGAGGGTGGCGGTATTCACCACCATCAGGTCGATAATTTCGCCGGGAATCCAGTGCGAGCTGTACACCTGGCTAACCGCAGTTTGCTGCTTGATGCTTTCCAGTAGCGGGTTCCAGGTAATTACCGCATCGCCTTGGCCGGCCAGAAAGGCTTGGACAATCTCGGTGTCGGAGACGCTTTGAATCTTTACATCGCTCTCGCTGAACTGCGCCAACTCTAGGGCGCGGCTGAGCAGGTAATGGGAAACCGAGTTTTCCACCAATAGAATGGTTTTGCCTTTTAAATCACGCAGGTTAAGACCTTGGCCACGCAGCAAAATACCATCGGCACCCGAGGAGAAATCACCAATAATCAGGGCGGTAGAGTCCACCCCGGCGGCAGCTGGAATGGTCAGCGCGTCCATATTGGTCATGGCGCAGCCATCAAACTTACCCGCGGTGTATTGTTCGATTGAGTTGACGTAATCCGGCACTTCTTCAACGGCGATTTGAATGCCGTATTTGTCTGCCCATTTGTTGATGATCTGCTCTTGGCCGGCATAGCCCCAAGGCATCCAGCCGGCGAAAATCGACCAGCACACCTTAAAGCTCGGCTTTACTGGGGCGCTGACTGAGGTGGCTGCGGCGTTGGCCGGCATACTCAGCAATAGCGCCAATAAAGCTGGCAGTAGACGGCAGAACAAGGGTGCAAGGTGCATAGGGTTACCTCGGTGTTTGGAATAAAAAGTGCACAGGCTGGCAGCGCCGTTGCTGCGTTCTCCCGGGCTTTTATCCCGCCGTGTAACCTCTAAAGAGGTCGTCGACTCTCGGACCAGCAACCGCCCAAAGGCCGTCCGGAACCCTAGTCAACCATTGTCGCCGGCATTCTTGGCGCCACTTGAGTGGTTCTCAAGTGGCGTTTCGTTTGCGAGCTAAGCTGCTGAATTTATTATTGATTAGCGAAATTCATGCCAGCTTGCTGAGGACTTTTAAAATGGGCTTGGTTTGCCGTAGGTAAATGCTTATTGTCGGGTTAGACAATTTTTATCGCCCTGAAAAACCCCACCTCCAGCCGAGGCTGAGGGTAGGGTTGGTGATTCATCGGTGGGGCTAAAAACCTTCTAAAACGATCTTACCGCGCGCCTTGCCGCTTTCCAAAAACGCGTGGGCGCGGCGCAGGTTGCTGGCATTGATCAGCCCGAAATGCTCGCTCAAGGTGGACTGTAAGGTGCCGGCATCCAGCAACTGAGCGACGCGATCTAGCAGCTCATGTTGCGCCTGCATGTCGTCGGTTTCGAACAGCGAGCGGGTGTACATAAACTCCCAATGCAGCGACAGACTCTTGTGCTTGAGCTTGACCACGTCGAGTTGAGCTGGGTCGTCGATCAGTGCCAGTTGCCCTTGCGGCGCCAAGGCTGCGATCAGGTCGTCATAGTGCTGGTCGGTGTGGTTCAAGCTGGCCACATGGTTGACCTGCGCAATGCCCAGTTGCTGCAACTGGGCGTGCATTGGCTGGCTGTGGTCGAGCACGTGGTGAGCGCCCAGTTGGCGGACCCAGTCGACGCTTTCTGGGCGTGAGGCGGTGCCGATCACGGTGAGCCCGGTGAGCTGCCGAGCCAGCTGAATGAGGATCGAGCCAACACCACCGGCCGCACCCACGATCAACAAACTTTGCCCGTTGCTGGCGCTGCCCTCGGCGATTTTCAGACGCTCGAACAGCAGCTCCCAAGCAGTAATGGCGGTCAGGGGCAGGGCGGCAGCTTGGGCAAAGCTCAGGCTTTGTGGTTTGTGGCCAACGATGCGCTCATCCACCACATGCAGTTCGCTGTTGCCGCCGGGGCGCTGCAGAGCGCCGGCGTAATACACCGGGTCACCGACTTTAAACAAACTCACCTCGGCGCCGATGGCTTGCACCACGCCGGCCACATCCCAGCCCAGCACCTTGGCATCGCCAGCGGTGGGGGCAACATTGCTGCGAATTTTAGTGTCCACCGGATTGACCGAGATGGCCTGTACCTGCACCAACAGGTCGCGGGGGCCAGGGGTTGGCGCCGGCAACTGGATGTCTTGCAGGGCCAGTGGGTCGCTGCTGGGCAGCGATTGGTAATAGGCGACGGCTTTCATAAAAATACTCCGTGATGGATAGATATGGTCCAGGTGTTTGGCGACTGGCCAGGTCAGAGCGCGCCCTTCAATCGCTCTGCCCGCATCGCGCCCAAGTGTTGGCGCGGGTCAAAGCGTTGCAGCGTTTTTTACCGCGGCGTTGTGCGCGTTTGCGGCTGGAGTAGGGCGTCGGCTGCGCGGCGCAGTGGCCAACTGATAAAGCCGCTCGGCCGTGCTTATGGTCCATCCGCCGCCGCCGTAGAGTTTATTCCGCAGGGCCCGCGCACCGCGTTTACCCGGCGTGCTTTTACTCGTGTAGCTCGCGGCGTCAGGTTGCGGAGTCTGCAAGGCTGGGCATCGCTTGCACCTCGTTCGCACCCGCGTCGGTGAGGGCGTATTTGCCACGAATGGTTAGGTCGCTGACGAATTCGAACTGGTCGCGCAGGTCGAACGGATAAGCTTTCAACTTGTAGTGCGTGCCGAGTGGAGTTTG
>JBBKVZ010000173.1:0-2842 GCA_037968715.1 Pseudomonas sp. | reverse complement strand
ATCATCGACCAGCGCGGCGTGACCATCATCACCCCGCGCGCCGAGATGGGTCAGGGCGTCCACAGCAGCCTCGCCGCACTGGTGGCCGAAGAGCTGGATATACGCTGGGAAGATGTGCGCGCCGAACACGGCCCGGTTAGTGCTCTTTATTACAACCGTGCGGTGATTGCCGGCTCGGCACCTTTCGCCGCGTTTGATGACAGCCTAGCGGCGCGCAGCACGCGCGAAGTGCTGGGCATTGCCAGCAAGTTTCTCGGCATCCAGATCACCGGCGGCTCGAGCAGCATGGCCGATGGTTACGTGAAAATGCGCGAGGCCGGCGCTGCCGCACGCATGGTGCTGATCGAAGCCGCCGCGCGCCGTTGGGGCGTACCCGCCAGCGGCCTAAAAACAGCCGATGGCGAAGTGCTTAATCCGGCTAACGGCTTACGTTTGACCTACCGTGAATTGGCGGTTGAAGCGGCCAGCATCGAGCCGCCAAGCGAACCCACCCTGAAAGACCCGAGCCAATGGCGCTACCTCGGCAAGTCCATGCCGCGCTTGGATATGCCCGCCAAGTGCACCGGCACCGCCCAGTTCGGCATCGACGTGCGTCTGCCCAATATGCTCTACGCCACAGTGCGGGCCAACCCACGCCTCGGCGGGGTGATGAATTCATTCGATGGCAGCGCCGCGCAATCGGCCAAAGGCGTGCAGCACGTGCTCGACTTGGGTGATGCCGTGGCGGTAGTCGCCGACAACACCTGGCGCGCCTTTCAGGCAGCTAACTTGCTGACATTCGATTGGGGGCCGGCGCCCTATCCGCCAACCACCGATGGTATTTTCGAAACTATCGCCGCCAGCTTTGCCGGCCCACAGGATAGCCAGCCACTGGACCATGGCGACACCGGCCAAGCGTTGGCCAGTGCGGCACAGGTCATTAGCGTCGAATACCGGGCGCCCTTCCTCGCCCACAGCACCATGGAACCAATGAACGCGGTGGCCCATTTACACGACGGTGTGCTGGAAATCTGGACCGGTAATCAGACCCCTAGCGTGGCCCGTCAGCAAGCGGCCGATCTGGCCGGGCTAGCCGTGGAGCAGGTCAAACTGCATGTGCAGTTGCTCGGAGGCGGCTTTGGCCGCCGGCTGGAAAGCGACTACATCATGCAAGCCGTGAAACTGGCCATAGCCCTAAAAGGCCGGCCGGTAAAAATGACCTGGAGCCGCCCGGAAGACATGCAACACGACTTCTACCGCCCCGCGGCCATTGCCCGCGCGCAAGGCGTGATGGGTGCCGACGGCGTGCCCAGCGTGGTGCAGCTGGATATCGCCAGCCCCTCAATCGGCCGCGTCTCCGCCGAGCGCAATAACTTGCCGCCGAGCGGGCCGGACGCGGCTATCACCGAAGGCTGCGCAGGCCAACCCTATCGCATTGCCAACTACCGGGTGACGGGTTACGCCCCCGACTTAAAAGTGCCAATCGGTTACTGGCGCTCAGTAGGCTCATCGTTTAACGGCTTTTTCCATGAGAGTTTTCTCGATGAATTGGCGCTAGCCGGCGGCGTCGACCCGCTGGCCATGCGCCTGAAAATGACCGCCGACTTCCCCGTGGCGCAACAGGTGCTAAAAACCCTTGGCGAGCTAGCCAACTGGGCTCAGCCAATGCCTGCGGGCAAAGCGCGTGGGCTGGCCCTGAGCCTGTCGTTTGGCACCACCGCGGCGCAGGTGGTCGAAATTAGTCAGAGCGAAAAGGGTATTCGCATCGACAAGGTTTACTGCGTCGTCGATGTGGGTATCGCCCTTGATCCGCGCAACATCGAGGCGCAGGTCAGCTCGGGGATTATCTTTGGTTTGTCGGCCGCGATCATGAGCGAAATCACTTTTGCCGATGGCGCTGTGGTGCAATCCAACTTCCACGATTACGACGCCCTGCGCATGCGGCAGATCCCGGCCATCGAAGTTCGAATTCTGCAAAACGGCGAAAAACTCAGCGGCATCGGCGAACCCGGCACCCCGCCGGCCATTGCCGCACTGGCCAATGCCGTGTTTGCCCTCACCGGCCAACGGATTCGCAGCTTGCCCCTCAACAAGCAGGTGAAGTTCGCTTAAGCAGCCGATGCACACCTCCCCAGCCTGAATAGGGCAACGGGGGGTGTGCGGGTTATCCTAGGCGGCCCTGAACACTGCGTACCCCTAGATGCTGCTGATCTCCAACAACGTACAGCTGGCCGATAGCGAGATTGACCTGAGTGCGATTCGCGCCCAGGGCGCGGGTGGGCAGAACGTCAACAAGGTCTCCAGCGCCGTGCACCTGCGCTTCGATATCAACGCCTCGTCGTTGCCGCCCTTTTACAAGGAACGCTTGCTGGCCCTGCGCGACAGCCGCATTACCAGCGACGGCGTGATCGTCCTCAAAGCCCAGCAATACCGCAGCCAAGAACAGAATCGCAACGATGCCCTAGAACGGCTGAAAGAGTTAATTCTGGCCGCGATTAAGGTAGAAAAATCCCGGCGGGCGACCAAGCCCACCTTCGGCTCAAAGAAGCGCCGGCTGGAGGGCAAAAACCAGCGCGGCTCGATCAAGGCCGGGCGCGGCAAAGTGGACTATTGAACACCTGCCGGTAGTTCAACGAGCAACGCCGGTTGCCCAGCACGCGCGGCAATACGCAGGCGATAGCTAGCGCCAGCGTTTGCCGGGTGGTACCAGCGCGCTTCGTAGCGGTTAGCACCCAGCCAGCGCACGGCCAAGTCGAAACCCTGATCGTCTTCGCGCCGACCATTACGGCTAAAGGGCTGCCACTGCCCCTGCTGGAAAATCTCGATCTGCAACAACGGCTGCTCGAAGGCCATGGCGGCCGGT
>JBBKVZ010000172.1:0-28538 GCA_037968715.1 Pseudomonas sp. | reverse complement strand
GTTCGTCGCCGTGCGTCATTGGGCCAAGTATTTGCTTACAAATGATAATGAGAGTGGTTATCATCCGCATCTACAGAGCTATTACCACCCACGGAGTTCTTGCCATGCCTGCTCAAGCTTGCGTCAGCGAACAACCAACACCGAGCACCGCTAATGACTATTTCCTTGCCCGCCAGGCGCGTTTTGAGTCCTCGGTACGCAGTTACCCACGCAAGCTGCCTTTGGCTATTGCCCAGGCGCAAGGCTGCTGGATCACCGATGTCGATGGCCGACGCTTTCTCGATTGTTTAGCCGGAGCCGGCACCTTGGCGCTGGGGCATAACCATCCGCTGGTGATCCAGGCCATCCGCGACACCCTCGACTCAGGGCTGCCACTGCATACCCTAGACCTGACTACGCCGCTCAAAGATGCCTTTTGTGAGCAGCTGCGCAGCGTGCTGCCCGGTGAACTGGCGCATGGCCGCCTGCAGTTTTGCGGGCCGTCGGGGGCCGATGCGGTAGAGGCGGCAATCAAACTGGCCAAGACTGCCACCGGACGCAGCACAGTTTGTAGTTTTTCCGGCGGTTATCACGGCATGACCCAAGGCACACTGGCGCTAACCGGCAATCTGGGCCCCAAACAAGCCCTCGGCGCACTGCAAGCCGGGGTGCAGTTTCTGCCCTACCCCTACAGTTATCGCTGCCCATTTGGTTTGGGCGGCGAGGCTGGGGTCAAGGCCGCACTGCACTTTGTTGAGCACCTGCTGCAAGACCCAGAAAGCGGCGTATGCCGGCCGGCCGCCCTGATTCTGGAGGCCGTGCAGGGCGAAGGTGGGGTGATTGCCGCGCCACGCAGCTGGTTACAGGGCATCCGCGCGCTCACCGAGAAGCTCGGTATTGTGCTGATCATCGATGAGGTGCAAACCGGTATCGGCCGTACCGGGCAGTTATTTGCCTGCGAAGACGCCGCCATCGTGCCGGATATTCTGGTCATGTCCAAGGCGATTGGCGGCAGTTTGCCGATGGCGCTGCTGGCCTATCGCGAGGAGCTGGATGTTTGGCAGCCGGCCGGGCACACCGGAACTTTTCGCGGTAACCAGCTGGGCATGGCAACCGGCTTGGCCACCCTGCAACAGATTATCGCCCCGGGCTTTCTCGCCGAGGTACGCCGCAAGGGCCGGCTGCTCGAGGCGCGTTTACTGGCACTGCAAGCTGCCAGCCAGTGTGTCGGCCAGGTCCGGGGCCGTGGGCTGATGTGGGGGCTGGAGATTGTCGATAGCCGCGCACCGGCCGACGCCCTCGACAGCCATCCAGCCTGGGGCGAATTAGCCCGGCGCATCCAACACGAGTGCTTTGCGCGCGGCTTAATCATTGAACTGGGCGGTCGGCATGGCGCGGTGCTGCGCCTGCTGCCACCGCTGATTATCAGCGAGGCGGAAATTGACACCTTGGCGACACGCTTACAGGCCGCCATCCACAGTGCCGAATTGGCGCTGGTGACGGTGCTATGAGTACCTTGCAGCCACGCCCAGAATGGGCCGAATTACTGCTCTGCGCACAACGTGCCAGCCGCACGGCGTATCGGCAGAACATGCAAGCGGCGCTGCGCACGGTGGATGAGCAATTGCTCGCCGAGCCGGCGATTTATTCTGGCATCAGCCCGCAAGATTTAGCCCGGCAACTGGCCGCCGTAGAAATCTGCCCCGAGCAGGGGGTGGCGCTGGAGCAGGTGATCGATGAAGCCGGCCGGCTGATTCTGGCCCACAGCGTGCGCGTTCATCAGCCAACCTGCATCGCCCACTTGCACTGCCCAACCTTACAGGCCGGGCAAGTCGGCGAGCTCATGTTGAGCAGCGCCAATCAGTCCTTGGACTCGTGGGATCAGAGCCCGGCCGCCAGCGTGCTGGAGCAGCAGTTGTGTGACTTTCTGGTCCAGTTGGCGGGTTTGCCGGCCAGCGCCGACGGGGTGTTCACCTCGGGCGGTACGCAAAGCAATCTGATGGGCCTGTTATTGGCGCGTGACCATTACTGCCAGCAGCACTTTGCGGTGGATGTACGGCAAAGCGGTCTGCCGCCAGAAGCTCGGCAACTGCGCGTGCTGTGCTCGGCCAATGCGCATTTTTCGGTGCAGCAGAGTTTGTCTCTGCTCGGCCTAGGTGCGGACGCGGCGATTGCCGTGGCCGTGGATGCCGAGCAGCGCCTCAGCCTGCCCGCGCTGGAAGCCGCGCTGGCCCTTTGCGCGACCAACGGCGAACGCCCTTTTGCGCTGTTTGCCACCGCCGGCACCACCGACGCTGGAGCCATTGACCCACTGCCGGCAATGGCCGCCGTGGCCCGCCACAACGGCCTATGGCTGCATGTAGATGCGGCTTGGGCGGGGGCGGCGTTGTTGTCCAAGCAGCTCAAATCGCGCTTAGACGGTATTCAACTGGCCGACTCGATCACCCTGGATTTTCACAAACAGTTTTACCAGCCGATCAGTTGCGGCGCGTTTTTACTGGGCGATCGCGCGCACTTTGCGCTGATGCGCCTGCATGTCGATTACCTCAATCCGCTCGAGGATGAAGCCGACGGCGTGCCCAATCTGGTTTACAAATCGCTGTCCACCACGCGGCGCTTCGACGCCCTAAAGCTCTGGCTTAGCTTGCGCTCGGTGGGCCGCGAACAGTTGGCCGCAATGTTCGAATACGGCGTGGCGCTGGCCAGCGCGATGGGCCACGAAATTGCCTTGGCCGACGACTTCCAGCTCGGCTGTGCCCCGCAACTGAATGCCCTGCTGTTCCGCCATCTGGGCCCTAAGGGGCTGAACGAGGTGCAGCGCGATGCGCACAACCGCGCCCTGGCCCAGCAACTGTTTGAGCTGGGCGTGGCCAATTTGAGTACCACCCGCTTAGACGGTCGGCAGTTTTTGAAGATGACCTTGCTCAACCCCCTCACCACCCTGGACGACCTCGGGGCCGTACTGGAGGCCCTGCGCGAACTGGCTGCCACTGGCCGCCACTACCGGAACAAGGAGCTATTAAGTGTTTAAAGATGCCGCAGAACGCCTGAGCATGCAGGCGTTACTAAACTGTTATTGGCGCGAAACCGGCTTAGGCGAGCGGGTGCTGAGCGCCACGCTAGCCGCTCCCCTGGCAAGCCAATTGGCTTGCCAGTACGCCATGCAAATGCGCTTACAGCCACTGGGCCAAACCGTATGGGTAGCGCTGGCGTATGTCAGCCCAACCGGCCGACATCGGATTGGCGACACGCTGCTGAGTGCGTCCCCCGATGGTCTTACCCCCCTGCCAGTTGAACTGCTGGCCAGCTTGCTGCTCAGCGATTTGGCCCAGCGCTACCCAAGCGGCGGGGCGCCGGCCGAGACGGGTAACTTGCTCAGCCTGTTTTTACAAAGCCTGCAGAACATGCGCGGTTTTCTGGCTCAGCGGCAGGCCGATATCGACACCTTATACGGCCTGCAGCTGGACTTTTATCAGGCCGAGCAAGCCTTGCTGATCGGCCACCAGACCCATCCCGCGCCAAAAAGCCGGAACGGTTTCACTGGCGCCGAACAGGCTAATTACGCACCGGAAGCGGCGGGCCGTTGCCACCTGCACTGGTGGTTATTAGCCCCAGGTTTGCTACGCCAGAGCAGCGTAGAAAGCACGCCACCCAGCGTTGAGTTGCGCCTCTGGTTGCTCACCCAAGCAACCCTCCGCCCGTCGGCAAGCGCACTGCTGGCGGCCCATGCGCAGTGGGATGTGCAGCCCCTGCACCCGTGGCAAGCCCGGCATTTGCTCGGCCGCGAGGTGATCCAACGGCTGATCGCGCAAGGCCGTTTACACGATCTGGGTGAGCAAGGGCCGCCGTTGTGGCCAACCAGTTCGGTGCGGACCTTGGCCGCGCCAGGCGTGCCGTGGATGTTTAAGTGTTCGTTGTCGGTGGCCATTACCAACTCGGTGCGCATCAATCAGTTTCGTGAGTGCCTACGCGGCGAACTGGGTTGCCGCCTGTGGCGTGGCCCCTTGGGCAGCGAGATCAAACAGCGCTTCCCAACCCTGCGCCCGGTGAACGATCCGGCCTGGTTGACGCTGACCGTAGACGGCGAGGTGCTGGACGAGACGACCTGCATCCTGCGCGACAACCCGTTCGCCGCCGATGCGCAAGTCACCTGCATGGCAAGCCTGTGCCAAGACCATCCGCTCAAAGCGGGCAACCGCTTCACTCAGTTGCTGCCGGCCCTCGCGCAGCAAGCGGCAATCAGCGTGCAGCAGGCCGCCGAGCAATGGCTGAGCGCCTTTATTGATGTTGCCGTGGAGCCGCTGCTGGCGCTGTATTTCGACTACGGCATGGCCTTTGAGGCGCATCAGCAGAACACCCTGATTGAGCTGGAAAACCTCTGGCCAGCGCGTTTTTGGGTGCGCGACAACCAAGGCTTCTACTACATCGAGGAGCGTGCGCAGCGCGTGCTGGCGCTGCTGCCAGAACTCGCCGGCGCGGCCGAATCGGTCGGCCCACAGGCCTTCGTCGATGAGCGGCTGCATTACTACTTCTTCCACAACACCTTGTTCGGTTTGCTCAATGCCCTCGGGCACAGCGGTTTAGTAGATGAACTGCCATTACTCAGACTGCTGCGCAGCCGGCTGGCGCAGATCGATGCGCGCCATCCCGGCAATAGCTTGTTAGCGCCGGTATTGGGCGCGCCGAGCCTGCCTTACAAGGGCAATCTGCTCACCCGCCTGGCCGGTATTGATGAGTTAGTCGCGCCACTGAGCGAGCAGTCGGTGTACGTGCAATTGCACAATCCGCTGTGGGAGGTCCGCCATGGATAAGGTGCTCGATGTAATCGGCATTGGCGTCGGCCCGTTTAACTTGAGTCTGGCCGCGCTACTGGCCGAACAGCCGCAGCTGAATGCCTGCTTTTACGAACAAAAGCCTGAGTTCAGCTGGCACTCCGGGCTGCTCTTGCCGGGCACCACCTTGCAGGTGCCGTTTCTCGCCGACTTAGTCAGCATGGTCTGCCCGACCAGCCGCTATAGCTTCCTCAACTACCTGCACGCCCAGGACCGCCTGTTCCACTTCTACTTTCACGAAAACTTCTTCACCCCACGGCGTGAGTACAACCACTACTGCCAATGGGTTGCCAAGCAGCTGGCGAACCTCAAGTTCGGCCATCAGGTACTGGATGTGCGGATCGAACGGGGCCTTTATCGGGTCGATCTGCACAGCAGTCAGGGCAGCCATACGCAATACGCCCGTCACTTAGTGCTCGGCACCGGCAGCGTGGCGAGTTTGCCCGCTTGCCTGCGCGAGTTGGCACTGGCCGAGCCTGAGCGGGTGATGCACAGCGCAGAATTTGCCACGCGTTTTCTGCCCACCTTGGAAACCGGGCAAAAGCCGGCACGTATCGCCGTACTCGGCAGCGGCCAGTCGGCGGCCGAGGTATTCCAATACCTGCTGGAGCAACAAGAAGACCGCCACGGTCAGCGTGACTATGAGCTGCATTGGCTAACCCGCGCCCAAGGCTTCTTGCCGATGGAATACTCCAAGCTCGGCCTGGAGCACTTCAGCCCGGATTACACCGAGTATTTTCGCCGCCTGCCGCAAACGCTCAAAGATCAGTTGCTGCCCAATCAAGGCATGTTCTACAAGGGCATCAGCTTCGCCACCATCGGCGCCATCTTCGATCTGCTCTACCACCGCACCATCGGTGGTGCGCCGTTGCCGGCCGAATTAATCGGCCACTGCGAGCTGATCAGCGCCCGGCGCAACCCAGATGCCAGCCTGGCACTGACCTTTCGACATACCCAGCAGCAAGTCACCTTCAGCCGCGAGGTGGATGCCTTAGTCGCCGCCACGGGCTACGCGCACCAACTGCCGAGTTGCTTGCGCGGGCTGACGCAGGCGATTGCCTGGGATGCCCACGAGCGCTTGCAGATAGACAGTGACTACCGCGTTAAGCACCAAGGCCCCGGGCAGATTTTTGTGCAAAACGGCGAGCTGCACACCCACGGCATGGGGGCCCCAGACCTAGGCTTAGGGGCCGTGCGCGCCGCGCATATTGCCAATCAGTTGCTCGGTGAGGAGGTCTATCGGCTGCCCAAACGCAGCGCCTTTCAGCGCTTTGGGGTGGCGGCTTGAGCAGCGCAAACTCGCCACCGAGTGCCTGGATCGGCCGTTTGCTGCTGGCCTGCGGCTTTCTCTTTGTATTTACCGAGACCTTGCTGTCGCCGTTTTACCCGCAGTTTTTTCAGCGGGTGTTCGGCGTCGATGCATTGGAAGTGTCCGGCAACTACATCGCCCTATGCCGGTTCGCCGTATTGCTCGGCGCCCCCATGTGGGGGCTATTGGCGCGGCGTTTCGACCCGCTGTGGCTGCTGATTATTGGTCAGGCTGGCGCCGCGTTCTTTACCCTGCTCTGCGCGTTTGTTGGCAACCTGAGCGAATTTATCGTGCTGTCGGTGCTCTTGCTGCTGTGCAAGAGCAGCTACCTGTTGTTCTACAGCCTGCTGATTCAGCTGTCCGGCGGCAAGCGCCAGGCGCAGGTGGTGGGCAGTGTGCAAGCCACGGTAAATCTGGCGCTGATCAGCTCGACCATCGCCAGTGCCTGGCTTATTCAGCTGGATAACCCGCTGCGCCTGTTCATTCTCGCCGCGGCGCTGGATGTGCTGCAGATCGTGTTGTGTGCGCTGGTGCTTAGCCGGCGCGGGGCGCACAGCCGCGTGCCAGACGCTAACGCTGCGCCGCGCAAGCACTGGTCGTGGCGGGCGATGTGGGCCTTCGCAGCAGTCATTTTACTGTTCAACCTGGCGGCCAACACCGTGCGGCCGTACTTCACGCTGTTCGGTCAAAGCCAGCTGGGGTTGAGTGAGTGGCAGGCGGCGCTGGCGTTTTTTCTGCCCTCGTTGATGGTGCTGGTTTGCATGCCGCTGGTGCCGCGCTGGTGTACTCAGGCGCGACGACAAAGCTTGTTCTCGGCCAGCGTGGCATTAATGGCCCTGGCGCTATTGGGGCAAGCCCTGACCACCAACTATGCCGGCCTGCTCGGCGCCCGAGCGGTGTTTGGCGGCAGTTTATTGCTGGCCCAAGCCAGTTTGGAGCTGCACCTGTTTGAAGGCGCCGGCGAGGAGGTGCACTGGCATTACACACTGGCCAGCGTGGTGCAAAACCTCGCACAGCTGATCGCCCCCTTGCTGGCCGCCGCACTGGTGGCCTGGCACAGCCTAACAACCCCGTTCTTCGCGGCGGCCATGCTGCTGCTGCTAACTCTTTGGATCGCCCACTACTGGGTTTTCGCCGCGCCTCGCGCGCTGCGTACTGTTGGAGAATTAACCTCATGAATGCCCCCGTAAACGGCTTAGCAAACTCGCCCGCTGCTGCCTCAGCAGCAGCGCTTAGCAGCGTATTGACCAGCGAACACTGGCAGGCCACCGGCCGCGCCCTGATCGAAAAAACCCTGGCCGAATTTCTCTACGAAGAAGTCTTTAGCGCCACCCCGCTCGCGGCGGATCAATGGCAACTGCAATTTGGCGCAGCCAACTACCGCTTCACCGCACGCCAGTCTTTGCTCGGCCACTGGCAAGTTGCCCCCGGCAGCGTGCAGCGTAACGATGCCCCCGCTTGGGATTTACTGCTGTGCATTCGCGAGCTGGCGCAGGTCATCGAGATCAGCCCGTTTACCTTGACCTATTTACAGCGTGAGCTGGGCAACACGTGGTTGGCCGATGTGCACCTGCGCGCCCTGCCACGGCCAAGCAGTGATGAGCTGATCGCTCTCAGCGATGCGCACGTTTGCCGGCATCTGGTCGGGCATCCGTGGCTGGTGATGAGCAAGGGACGGATCGGGTTTTCCTACGCCGACTACCGCCGCTATGCCCCCGAGTGCGCCGAACCGCTGCGCCTGCCCTGGCTGGCGGTGGCCCGTGAGCTGGCCAATTGGCAAGGCGTGCTGGGTTTAACCGAACAGGGGCTGCTCGACGCGCAACTGGATGAGTCGACCCAGCAGCAATTTACCGCCGTGCTGCAGGCGCAGGGTTTGCACCCGGCAGACTACCTGTGGCTGCCGGTGCATCCATGGCAGTGGGATAACTGGCTGGTCAACGCCTTTGCCGGCGACATCGCCGCGCGCCGTTTAGTCTGGCTCGGCGAAGCGCCGCAGGTGTATCAACCGCTACAGTCGATTCGCACCTTGGCCAATCTGCAGCAACCGCATAAACCGCACATCAAACTGCCCCTGTCGATTCTCAATACCGCCGTGTACCGTGGCTTGCCGGGCGAGCGCACCGAACTGGCGCCGGCGCTGAGCCAGTGGCTGAGCGAAACCCTTGGCCAAGACCCAGTGCTAAACGCGCAAGGCATGCTGATGCTGCGCGAGATCGCCAGTGTCAACGTCCCGCACCCAGGTTATGAAAGCACTCAGGGCAGCCCGTATCAGTTTCGCGAGCTGTTCGGTTGCGTCTGGCGCGAGAGTGTCGATGGTCTGCTGGTGGCCGGTGAACAGGCGATTACGCAGGCGGCGCTGGTGCATGTAGACGCCACTGGCAAGCCGCTGCTGGCCAGCTTAATCGCCCTTTCTGGGTTGAGTGCTCAGGCCTGGCTAGAGCAGTACTTCACGGTTTGTTTACCACCGCTGCTGCATTGCCTTTATCGCTATGGCTTGGTGTTCTCGCCGCACGGTGAAAACACCCTGCTGATCCACGAAAATGGCCTGCCCAAGCGCTTGGTGGTGAAAGACTTTGTTGACGACATCAATTTGGTCGAACTGGATTTCCCCGAGCTGGCCAGCCTGCCCGAAACCTTAGCTGGCGTGCTCCTGCGCCACCCGCCAGAGGTGTTGGGGCACTTCATCTTCACCGGCTTATTCGTGGTGCACTATCGCTACCTGAGTGATATCACCCAACAACTGGGCATCGCCGAGTTGCATTTCTGGCAGTTGGCCGGCCAAGCCATGAGCGATTATCACGCCGCGCACCCAGAGCTGGCCGAACGTATCGCGTTGTTTGATTTACAGCGGGAAAGCTTCGAAAAGGTCTGCCTAAACCGCGTACGCCTATTCACCCAAGGCTATGCCGATGATGCCGAGCGGCCGGTGCCCGATGTGTTGGCAGCGATGCCCAACCCGATCAGCGCGGCCGTACAAAACCGCTGGCAACAGCGCGTGGGCGAACAGGCCTGCGCCGGTCTGCTGGCCATGCCGGACTTTAACTACCGGCGCGCCGACCTGCCCAGCGGGCATTGCGTGACCTTGCGCCCGGTGCAACTGGAGCGCGACCTGACGCTGCTGCATCGCTGGATGAACACCGAACATGTGATCGAACATTGGCAGCTGAACAAACCGCTGCCGGAATTTCGTGAGCACCTGAGCCAAGCCTTGGCGGATGACCATCACCGCTTGTGCCTGGTCAATGTTAACGGTGAGGACATTGGCTACACCGAGATTTATCACGCCAGCCGCGATCGCCTGGCGCAGTTTTACCCCGCCGCTGAACACGACTGGGGTTGGCACCTGCTAATCGGCGAACCGCTAAAAGTTGGCCAGGGCTATGCCGAGGCGATCATCCGCGTGATCTCGCAACTGATCTTTGCCGCCACCCCGGCAAGCAAAATCGTTGGCGAACCCGATCACCGGGTCAAGGCCTATGCCGTGGTGGGTCCACGCCTGTGTTACGAGCAGCAAGGGCTACTCGAAATGCCCGAGAAAACCGCCATGCTCTACTACTGCTGGCGCGAGCGCTTCGTCGCAACGTGGGGTGTTTGAGGCCTGCCACGGCTAGCTGTTGGCGCATGAGTGCGGCCTGCCGCAATGCCAACGGCGTACAGGGCGAACTATCCGCCCACACTTAAACATAACCTGCGCGCGGGCAAGTCGTGCGCGCCGCCTTCTGAACATGCCGTGGGGTAGGTGTTTACCTGCCCCACGGCATGCCTCATTTGCGCGCTGAAAACCTCGCGGCGCCGTCTAGCCGGCGCGTTCATGCCGGCAAAGGAAAGTTCCATAAAGCGTATTATTTATTGATATTGCTTCTCAATTGCATTAAGTTTCGCATCCTCTTTTAACCTCCTAGGATGAATCGCATGCAGTCCTCGTCGAAGTTGCGTAACCCCCCATTTATTTTCAGCCTGTTGGCCTGTGCCTGTTTCTCATCGGTGGCTTTGGCCGAGATGTCGTTGGATGAAGTTGTGGTGGTGGGCGCGCGTACGCCGACTCAGCTCAGCGAACTGCCCGGCACTGTGTGGGTGATTGAAGAGCAACAAATTCAGCAACAAACCCGCGCCGGGGTGCCACTTAAAGAGGCGCTGGGCCAGTTGATTCCGGGCTTAGATATTGGCTCCCAAGGCCGCACTAATAATGGTCAAAACCTGCGCGGACGCAGTGTGCTGGTGATGATCGATGGCGTCTCGCTAAACAGTGCGCGCGGCATCAGTCGCCAGTTCGACTCTATCGACCCCTTCAATATCGCCCGCATCGAAGTGTTATCGGGGGCTAATGCCTTGTACGGCGGCGGCGCCACGGGCGGCATCATTAATATCGTGACCAAGAAAGGCCAGGCCGGTGACGCACAGTACGACAGCGAAGTCGGCCTGCGCAGTGGTTTCGAAAACAGTAAAGACCTTGATAAGCGCGTCGCCCAAGCCATCTCCGGTGGCAGCGACACGCTGTATGGCCGGCTCTCGGTGGCCTATGCGCAAAATGGCGCGGCCTATGACGGCAGCGGCGACCGAGTGCTGATGGACATCACCCAGACCGACCTGCAGTACAACCGCGCGACCGACATCATGGGCAATGTCGACATGCAGTTGCCGAACGGTCACAGCCTGCACTTTGGTGCGCAGATCTACGATTCTGGCTACAACGGCGATGAGGGGCTGAGTCTGGGCAAGAACTTCAGCGCACTGCGCACCGGTGCAGGTTTCGGTGTGGAAAATGGCTGGGATTCCGACGTGGACCCACAAACCAAGCGCCAGCAGTACAACGCCACCTACCATATGCCTGATGTGTTCGGGCAAAGCGCCTATATCCAAGCCTATTACCGCCAAGAAGAAGCAACCTTCACCCCATTTCCCAGCGTCAGTTTTGCCGGCGCCGCGGTTAATCCGTTCCGCTCCTACTACTCGGCCTCACAACAAGACACCGATGCCTTTGGTATCAAGCTAGCGCTGAACAAGGCGTGGCAGCGCTTCGACCTCACTTACGGGGTAGATGCCGACAAAGAGAACTTCGACTCCAGCCAGAACCTCTTCAACCTCAATTCAGCGGCGCAAACCGGCGGCCTAACGGCAGACAAATTCGCCAGCGTTGGCCGCTATCCGGGCATTGATATCAAGAGCCTGTCGGCCTTCGGCCAGGGTAATTTCAAGGCCACTGACGACCTGACCTTCTCGGCGGGTGTGCGCCAGCAGAAGATGCAAACCTCAGTCGGTGACTTTGTCGGTGCCCAACAGCAAGTCGCGATTGCCTCAGGTAGCGCGATGGGCACGCCTTTTTTGGGTAAGTCGGCAGACACCATTAACGGCGGCGACAAGGACTACGACGTCACTCTGTACAACGCCGGCGCCATCTACTCGCTGGATAGTCAGCAACAAACGTGGCTGAACTACTCAGAAGGTTTCGAGCTGCCAGACCCGGCCAAATACTACGGTTTAGGCAGCTACCAGTTGAACAGCAGCACCGGCAACTGGGACCTGAAGAAAGCCGTCAGCGTCGAAGACTCGCCGCTCGATGGCATCAAAACCAAGCAAGTTGAATGGGGCTACCGCTTTGGCAATGGCGCGTTGGATGCCCAAGCCGCGCTGTTTTACGCCTGGAGCGACAAGAGCATCACGTTCGACCCGGCCACGCTGGCCGTGCTGCAACAGGATGACAAAAAACGTAACTACGGCTTAGAAGGCCAGCTCACTTACCGGCTCACGGATGCCTGGCAAATCGGTGCGAATGGCTTGCTGATGCGCTCGCAACAGCAGGTGGATGATCACTGGGTTAAGCAAGACGTGACCAGCGCCAGCCCATCCAAGCTGGATGCTTTCGTCGGTTGGCAAGGAGTGAGCCAGAGCGTGCGCCTGCAAGGCATACGCACCTTTAATCTGAGCGACGAGAACGATAGCAAGATCGATGGCTATGCGTTGTTTGACCTAATGGCCACGCAACAACTGCCGGTCGGCGACTTGACCCTCGGCGTGCAAAACCTGCTCGACAAGGACTACACCACGGTCTGGGGCCAGCGTGCACAGGTGTACTACGGCGCACTGGCACCGGCTGGTTTGTTTGACTACCACGGACGCGGGCGCACCTACAGCGTGGCCTACAACGTCACGTTTTAAGCCTGCACGCCTCGGGGAAGGCTATATCCCGATTACCTGTTGACGGTGCTTTGGCTAGGAGCGAACAACCTTGCTCTTAGCCAAAACCGCACAGCCCCGGCAACCCAGCACGGCTACACAGCCTCGGGAAAACCACAGCATGTTTGAACTCGACCAGGTGAGCTTTCGCGCCGCAGGCAGAACGCTACTGGCACCTTTATCGATACGCCTGCAGGCTGGGCGCATCACCGGTTTGCTGGGCCATAACGGCTCGGGCAAATCCACCTTACTCAAGCTATTGGCGCGCCAACAAGCGCCCGCCAGTGGCCGACTCAGTTACGCCGGCCGGGCTTTGCCGAAGTGGTCCGCGCGGGCCTTTGCCCGACAGGTGGCCTACCTGCCGCAGCAACCGCCGCTGACCGATGGCCTGCGCGTGCAGGAGTTGGTGGCCTTGGGGCGTTATCCCTGGCACGGCCCGCTTGGGCGCTTTAGTACGACTGACCATGCGCATGTCGAGCGTGCACTGACCCGCACTGGGCTGAACGAATTGCGCGATGCCCCTGTTAACCAGCTCTCTGGCGGCGAACGCCAACGTGCCTGGCTGGCCATGTTGTTGGCGCAAGACAGCCGCTTTTTATTGCTCGACGAACCCACCTCGGCACTCGATGTTGCCCACCAGCAACACCTGCTACAGCTGATCCGTCAGTTGTGCAGCGAACTTCAGCTGGGTGTGGTGATCGTCTTGCACGACATCAATCTGGCCAGCCGAATCTGCGACGACATCATTGCCTTGCGCCAAGGCCAATTGGTCTTTCAGGGCACCCCGGCTGAGCTACTGCAGCCGGCGCAGCTCTCGCAACTGTACGGCGTGCCCATGCAAACCTGTTCTGCCCCCGGCTGCGCACTGCCGCTGGCCTATATCTTGTGAGACTGACTATGTTGAAAAAAATCCTCAGCGTGTTGACCCTCTGCGCGAGCGGCCTGTGTCAGGCGCAATCGTATAGCCACGAACTGGGCACGGTCGAGCTGGCGCAAACGCCGACACGGATCGCAACCTTGGAATGGAGCTTGGCCGAAATTGCTTTGGACTTAGGCGTTACCCCGATTGCCATGGCCGAAGTGGATGGCTATCGCCAGTGGGTGGTGGAACCTGCGTTGCCACAGAACGTGGCAGACCTAGGCTCGCGCCGTGAACCGAACTTGGAGCGGCTACAAGCGCTCAAGCCGGATTTGATTCTGGTCCCCAACGACTACGCACCGATGCTCGATAAGCTGCAAAAAATTGCGCCGGTAATGGTCCTGTCAATCTACACCGAGCAGCGCAACCCGTGGCAACGCGCCCGTGAAGTCACCGAAATAATGGCCAGCGTGCTCGGCAAACAAACCCAGGCGAAAGCCCTGCTCGCCCATGTCGACGCGCAGTTTGCGATTTACCGCAGCCAACTAAGCGGCATAACCGCGCCTATTGCCTTGGTCAATATCACCGACCCACGGCATGTCCGGGTCTACGGTGGCCAAGGGCTGTACCAAGCCACCCTAGACAAATTAGGCCTGAGCAACGCTTGGCAAGGTGAAACCAACTACTGGGGCTTTGCCACCAGCGGCATTGAGCAGCTCAACGTGAAACCGGGGGCCAGCCTGTTTTACTTTCAACCAGTGCCCGAGCAAACCCTTGCCACGCTGAACCAAAGCCCACTGTGGCGCGCCCGCGACTTTGTCCGCGCGCAGCGGGTGCACAGCTTAGAGCCGGTGTGGGCATTCGGTGCTCTGCACGCGGCCGAGCGTTTGGCTGGGCAATTGAGCCGAGCGTTAACCGGTGAATGACAGCCTGCGGCTGCCGCTGTATGGCAGCATGTTATTGGCCTTGTGCCTGCTCTTGGTGGGCTGGCAGCTGGGCCAAACATTGCCGTGGCAAGAGTGGTTAAGCAGCCTGCGCGAGCCCGATCAGGACGACTACCGGCAGTTATTGCTGTACTACAGCCTGCTGCCAAGGTTGTGTGCCGGGCTGCTCGCCGGTGGCGGTTTGGCGCTGGCCGGGCTGATGCTACAGCAGGTGCTGCGCAACCCGATTGCCTCGCCCGGCACTCTGGGGATTGCCGGCGGTGCGCAACTGGCGATGGCCGCCGGCAGCCTGTTTCTACCGGCCAGTTGGCAGCCGCCGGCGCAGTGGCTGGCGATGGCCGGAGGCTTAGCCGCATTGGGGCTGGTGTTGGCGCTGGCGTGGGGCCGGGCGCTGTCGCCCTTAGCGGTGATACTCGCAGGGTTGGTGGTGGGCCTGTACTGCGGCGCGTTAAATGGCGCACTGATCTTGATGCATGAACAGCGCTTGGCGGGTTTGTTTCTGTGGGGCGCCGGCTCGCTCAATCAACAAGACTGGCAAGCCGTAGAGTTTCTCTGGCCGCGCCTGTTAGCGGGCACGCTGCTTCTATTACTGCTCAGTCGGCCCTTGGGCCTGCTTAGCCTGGCCGATGAACAAGCGCAAAGCCTCGGTGTACCGTTGCTGTGGCTGCGTCTTGCCGCGTTGCTCGGCGCTGTGTGGCTGTGCGCCTGCATCACCAGCAGTCTGGGAGTCTTTGCCTTTATTGGTTTGGCTGGGCCGGCGTTGGCGCGGTTGCTCGGGGCGCGGCGCTTTCGCCAGCAACTGTATTGGGCCCCGGTATGCGGCGCGCTGCTGTTGACGCTGACCGATCAGCTGCTGCAATGGGCCGAGCTGCGCGGCCTAGGCTGGCTGCCCACCGGCGCGGCCACGGCCTTGATTGGCTCGCCACTATTACTGTGGTTACTGCCCAAGGTGCGCAGCCTCGGTGAGGACAATCACGGCACAGGGCACAGCCCCTCGGCGCAAAGGCCGTGGCTGGGCAAGCTGATTGGCCTGCTGATTATCGTACTGGCGTTGGCATTGTTGAGTGGCCGCGGGCAAAGCCAGTGGCTGCTGCTCGACAGCCAAAGCCTGCACGACCTGCTGCCCTGGCGCTTGCCACGGGTACTCGCGGCCTTAGCCGCCGGGGTGCTGCTGGCGCTGGCCGGCTGTGTGCTGCAACGGCTGAGCAACAATCCACTGGCCAGCCCGGAAGTGTTGGGCATCAGCGCCGGCAGTGCTTTGGGATTAATTGTTTTGCTGTTGCTGTGGGGCGGCGCCGGGCGTGGCGCACAACTGCTGGCAGCGGCCATCGGCAGTGGCCTTAGTCTGCTGTTGATCTTGACCTTGGCGCGGCGCAGTCAGTACTCGCCGCAACGCTTGCTGCTGGCCGGCGTCGCGTTGGGCGCGCTGTTGGATTCAGTGCTGCATCTACTGCTGGCCAGTGGCGATCCACGTTTACTACCGCTGCTCTATTGGCTGGCCGGCTCGACCTATCAGGTTAGCTTGAGCCAATCGCTGTGGATGTTACTGCTGGCGGTGCTGCTGGGGGGCCTGTGCTGGGCCGCCAGTCGTTGGCTAAACCTGCTCGGCCTCGGCGCAGAAGCGGCGCAAGGTTTGGGGCTGAACCTGGCCAAGGCGCGCCTGGGCTTGGTAAGTCTGGCGGCGCTGCTCACCGCCAGCGCCACCCTGCTGATTGGCCCGCTAAGTTTTATCGGCCTGATGGCCCCGCATATGGCCCGCCTGCTTGGCGCGCATCAGGTGCGCCAGCAACTGCTACTGAGCAGCCTGCTGGGGGCCATTTTATTGGTGCTGGCCGATTGGCTGGGCCGCAACCTGCTTTACCCTTTTCAGATGCCCGCCGGGCTGCTGGCGACCTTGGTCGGTGGTTTGTACTTTTTGTTTGGTTTACGTGGGAGTCGGCGCTAATGGACTTGCCAGCAATATTTCAGCGCCTGCTGCCCGACGACGCGCATGTGCAGGAAGAGCTACAAGAGTTGTTGCAGCCTAAGTTGCTGCCAACAGACTTATTGCCATCAGCGTCGCCAGTACACAGCCATGACTGGGCTGCAGTGAGCCAATCCAAGGCCACGCTCTGGAGCTTCTGTGCGCCACTGCGCGAAGCCTTGGGCATCGACAACGCCAGCGTGTTGGTCAGCGTATTGCACAAACATTATTGTCAGCAAACTCTCGGCCGCCAAGCCGCGCTGATGTTGCTCAATCGCCCGGCCATCAACCTAAGCACGCAGGTTGCTTGGGCCAGTGACTCGCGCCGGTTGCTCTGGCGACACACGCCCAGCCAATACTCGCTGGAGCTGCCAGAGTTGCTCGCGCAAAGCAACCAACAGCTGGCCAGTGATTATCGCGACTGGCGCGCACTGGGTATTGGCCCTGGGGTGTATTGGAGCAATGCCGCGCTAGCCCTGGTAATGCCCTGGAACCTGCTGCTGGGGCATGTGCCCGAGAGCGAAGCACTCGGCCAGGCCAGTCAGGCATTTCTCGGCGCTTTCGGTGGCAAATTAGCCGCGCAGTTGCAATGGCTTGGCGTGCGCCAGCAAGGTTTGCGGCACTGGTTACCGAAACGTTTAGGCTGCTGTTTGCAGTACCAATGCACACGCGGCGAAGGCCAGTGCGGCACCTGTTCACTGCGCAGCAAAGATGAATTTCTCGGCCTGCTGGCGGCGCACTACGGAGCACTGGAAGAAGACAGCACGCCACTGGCCAGTGTGCTTTGAACAAGCCAAGGCAATGCACCACGAAGCAAACAACACGCAACGCCTGCTGGGGCCGGACTGCTGGGGTGAACGAAGCTCAGTCCTTGAGCGTCTTCTTCGCATAAATATCGTAACGGCTGGACTTGCCCTCCAGCACATAGCTGGGCTTTGCACCCTCGATACATGGCGCTTTGCGCGGCCGTTTTACGACTACTCGGTGGCTGGCCAGCGCCAGCGCTGCGGCCAGCAAAGCCGGCGCATCTTGATCTGCGCCAGCCAAGGGGCGAAACAGGCGCATTTCTTTTTTCACTTGGGCGGCTTTATCACGATGAGGAAACATCGGGTCGAGGTAAATCACCTGCGGCGGCACGTCGCGCCAAGCCGCGAGCAACTCGATGGCATCGCCCTGCAACAGGCGCATCTGCGCCACAATCGGGCCGACTTCGCTATTGCTGCGCGCCCGCGCCAGACCATCTTCAAGCAAGGCAGCAATCAGCGGCTGGCGCTCGATCAGGGTCATAGTGCAACCCAAGCTGGCCAGCACAAAAGCGTCCCGACCAAGCCCGGCGGTGGCGTCCAATACCTGCGGACGCACGCCCGGCTGCACGCCAACCGCCTTGGCGATCATCTGCCCGGTGCCGCCACCAAACAGCCGCCGATGCGCCACCGCACCCTCGACAAAATCAACCCGCACCGCGCCAGCAGCCTGCGGGCCAAGCTCAACAAACTGCAGGCCCGTCGCACCCAGTTGCAAAGCGAACTCCGCCTCAGCGTCCACCGCTAGCCCCAGCCGTTCGGCCCACAGCGTTAACGCAGGCAGATAACGCGGTTCAAGCGCCGCAAAGGTAATTCTGGCGTTAGGCCGCTCGTCACTCATCAACTTAAATGCTCAAAAAATGCTCAGATACGCCGCGAATCGGCCGATAACTCATTAAGGGCAGCATTCTGCCAGAACTGCGTTTTCACTACCGCATTGAGTTGACCATGCTAAATATCACTCACGCGACAAATCACCAACACTACGGCTCCCTCGGCAACGAGCACGAAGCGCAAGTGTCGCCCGAAGTCAGCCAGTCACTTAACTATCAGATCTTACGCCGCACCTTGATGGCCGGCAGCCAACTGCCAGACGCACAAGCCGCCGCCAGCGCAATATCCGCGGCCCGCAACAGTGACGTCAGCACCAGCAGCGGGCCAGCTGTCACCAGCAATGCAGCAGTGCTAGGCAGCGACTTTGTGCAAATCATCCAGCAGCGCGAACTCAACCTCGAACTGCAGGTTAAGCCGGTGCCGCAAAAAACCGACCCGTTAGCGCTTGATCTGGCCGGCAACGGTTTTCACACCCGCGGCTTAGCCGACAGCGTCAGCTTTGACCTCAACGGCGACGGGCAGCAACAACGGATCAGCGCCCCCAGTGGCGACGATGCGTTACTGGCATTGGATCGCAACCAAAACGGCCGCATCGATGACGGCCGCGAACTGTTCGGCGACCAAAATGGCGCCAGCAACGGCTTTGCCGAACTGAGTAAATACGACGACAACCACGACGGGCGCATTGATCAGCACGACGCGGTATTTACCCGCCTAAGCTTGCTGCGCTTCGACCAACAGGGCCAGCAACACAGCCAAAGCTTGAGTGCAGCGGGCGTCAGCGCCATTCATTTGCAGGCGCAAAACGTCAAGCAAGCACTGGGTGCCTACGATGAAATTGCACAACTGGGGCGTTTCGAGTTCAGCGATGGACGTAGTGGCCAAGCAGCCGACTTACTCTTGGCAAGTCACTAGCAAGCAAGCGCAGGCTCAGGCGTAGAGGTCTAGCCCCAGCACTTGCTGCGCATCCGACTGGCTACCAAAGCTTGCGGTGCTGCCATAGCTGGCCAGCGCTTGGTTGGCACGATTCGTCAAGCCAGTTTGTGTCGGCTGGTCTTGCAGACGCGCAGGCAAATTATTACTGCTGGCATTGCTGGCCTGGACCCGACGAGTTTGTGCTGTCGCCTCAAAGCCTTGGCTGCTAGCCGGCAGGGCAGGTAACTCTCGACGCTGCTCTTGGTCGCGCTGCACCTCGCGTAACGGCGTCACTGCATCGCCCGCGCGGCTACCTCGGTTTAGCGGGGTGAACGAGTTAGGGCCATCAATACGCATCGCTTGGTGCTCGAGAGGTTGCCTGAAAACGGCATAAGTTCAATTTAGCGGTGTGCCCGACACATAGCAATTAAGCAAAGGACCGCGCGCACAAGCACCGGACCAAAGGTCTTATAACGCCACTTTAGGCGTGGCCACTTGATCACGCAAATAAACCGGCAGGGCCATATCGGCAGGCAATGCTTCGCCACGCGCCCAAGCAAAACCAGCCAAGGTCAGCAGGTCTTGCGCATGCGGTAACAGCACTTGGGGTGCAGCGAGCGTTTTAACTGGCATACGTTCGGCATAGCTGCCCCAGCCCGTACCGGCCGCCACCCAGTCGCCAGCCACATCAGCCGGAAAACTGACCGACTCCGGTGCCAATACCGCTTCGCTGCCACGCAGGCGCATTTCGCCATGCTGCGCGCAGTAACAGCCCCAATACACTTCATCCATACGGGCATCGATAGCCGCCGCAACCTGTTGTGCGCCCTGCTCGCGCAAAGCCCGCTGCGCCAACACGGCCAGTGTCGACACCGGCAACACCGGGCGTTCCAGTGCAAAGGCCAGACCCTGAACCACGCCAATGGCAATGCGCACCCCCGTAAAGGCACCCGGCCCACGACCAAAAGCAATCGCATCCAGTGCTGAGAGCGCGATACCGGCCTCCGCCAGCAGATCTTTGATCATCGGCAGCAAGCGCTGCGCATGCATGCGCGGTATCACTTCATAGTGACTGAGCACTCGACCGTCATGCAGCAAAGCCACAGAGCAAGCTTCGGTAGCGGTATCCAGGGCCAGCAAGGTGCTCATAGGTAGTTCCGAACAGGGCAAAGACGCCCAGTATAAACGCCTACGGCCCGCAAGCGGGCCGTAGGGCAAGAAGCAATAGCGCTGGTGTGCGCTAACTTAGCTCAGTGCAGCCATTACCTTGGCGGTAATTTCATCCACCGAACCTACACCTTCTACTTTCGAGCACTTAGGCGCGCCACCGGCAGCCGCCAAGTTGGAATAAAACTCAACCAGCGGTTTGGTTTGCTCGTGGTACAAGGCCAAACGCTTGCGCACTACTTCTTCGCTATCGTCAGGGCGCTGAATCAGCTCTTCACCGGTTTCATCATCAATACCGGCTACTTTCGGGGCATTGTGCTCGGTGTGATAAACCCGGCCAGACGCCGGATGCACACGACGACCGGCAATACGGCCAACAATTTCTTCATCATCAACGGCAATTTCCAGCACGTTATCAATGATCACACCGGCGTCTTGCAACGCATCAGCCTGTGGAATAGTGCGTGGAAAACCATCAAAGAGAAAACCCTTAGCGCAGTCGGCCTCGGTAATACGCTCTTTGATCAAGTCGATAATGATCTCGTCAGAGACCAGGCCACCGCTGTCCATCACGCCTTTAACTTTCAAGCCTAACGGGCTGCACGCTTTAACTGCAGCACGCAGCATGTCACCAGTCGAAATCTGCGGAATACCGAACTTTTCGGTGATGAAGCGTGCCTGTGTGCCTTTACCGGCACCGGGAGCCCCCAACAAAATCACACGCATCGATGTGCTCCTAAAAAATAGAATAAAGTCGGATTCGCCTCATGGGGCCAATCTCTGAGTTCAATAAAACCGCATATAGCGGTCAAAGGCTGACCAAGATACACAGCGCACCCCACCGGCACAAGCCACCGAAAGTCGGATAAAGCCGGGCGGCCGAGCGTGCTAAGTCAGGGCAGTTGAGTGCGGATGGCAATCACCAGTAAAGCGTTTTTGACTGAGTTGTCTAGCCGGCCAGAATGCTCTAAGACAGCCAACACATGGGCATTTGTGCCGTAGGTCAAAGCCTTGGAGGGCACTCATAGCAATCATATTGCCCTGGTAAATATTCATTGCCGGCAATGGCTTACAAACAAAAACCGCGCAGTAGCCAACGTGCACTGATTAGTGCCTGCGACAAAAAGTCGCAAAATTTAAAGTCAAACAGCCCGTTTTTATACGCCCAAAACCCGCCAGCACAGCGTTAACTCAGGAAAATACATCCCGCGCGCCAACTAATTACAGGGTTGCGACGCTGGTCTGCGCAATCTTTGTCAGCCGACTAAGCTATTAATGGCTGTACTGATGAGCTGTGCGCATCAGTTGATAACGCTGAAAATTATCAAAAAAGATACACACCGAGGTGTTTATGAAAATTCGCGAACTGGTCTGTCACTGGGAAGAGAACGCCAAGGGCCGACTGACCCGCAACCGCTACCAAATACAGTTGGATATTGAGGCCGCCGCGCGTCTTGCCGCGCTGGCCGAAATGTATCCAAAACGCCAAGCAGAAGAGATGCTTGGCGAACTGATCAGCGCCGCCTTAGAAGAGTTGGAAGAAGGCCTGCCCTACGTTAAAGGCAACAAAGTGGTCGCCACCGACGAACAGGGCGATCCACTTTACGAAGACATCGGCCCAACACCGCGCTTTTTAGCGCTGTCGCGCAAGTACTTAAAAGAGCTAGTGGCGCAACAAGACGGCGCCGTTCACTAAGCTGCAGCCTTAAGTAGCGGCCCAGCTTGGGCCGCTACTTAAGGACTTGCGGGGTTTCTTGGCCCATGCAGCGCACGGCTCTTATATTACTGTCTACCAGCACGCCGCTTAGGCCTTTCTGCGCAGTATCAAACAGCACCAACACGCCATCCACACACTGTGCGACCTGGGTGGCTGGTTCTAGGCCCAGCTGATAGTCGGCGCCCGGCGAAGTTTTGTACATGGTGAATTCAGACAACAGCAGAGAGTCTTCCGGCTTGGCGATATGCAGATAACCGTAGGACCAAAGCACCAACACGCTCACCAAGATGCTGGTGATGGCAGTAAGAATCAGGGGGACGGCGTTACGTTCACTCATTGCGGACTCTCAGGGTTAGGAATTTCGGCCAACCGGCGCAAACCAACAAAGCCTTGCGGGTCGACTAGATAGCGCAGCATCACCTCACGCCACAGCGGTTCGGCAAAGGTCTGCACATGACCGCCGCGCGTCGGTTGCAGCACGCGTGGCGGGCGCGCAGCTTGATACAAGCGCACGCCGTTGGAAAGAGGCACCACGTCATCATCAATACTTTGATACAGCAAAGTTGGCAGACCAGCCAACTGCGGCATCGCGTAAATGGCACTGTCCGCCTCGGGCATCAGCCACGCTAACGGGACTTGCAGCGGCCACGTTAGCCAGAAACTGGCCAGCGTGTATTGCGCCATATCAGCATAACTGGCGGGCACACCATCGAGCACCAGCGCCGTTAACTGCGCGCGTTGGGCCGGATGCTCGGCCAAATAATGCACCGCCATGGCACCACCCAAACTCTGCCCCAGCAGCACCAACGGTTTACCTTGCACCTGCGGCGCCTGCGCCAACCAGGCAAAACTGGCCTCGATGTCCTGATAAGCACCCGCCAAGCCAGGCTCGCCTTGCGAGCGGCCATAGCCACGGTAATCCACTAACAAAACTTGATAACCCTGCGCCGGTAGCCACCAACTTCCACCCAAATGGCTAGAGATATTGCCGCCATTGCCATGCAAATGCAGCACAGTGCCCTTAACCGCCACAGCCTTTTTAGCCGGTAGCCACCAGGCATGTAGCCGCGTGCCATCGGCGGCCTGCAGAAACACATCGCTAAACTCAAGCCCAGCCACCGAGGGATCCAAACTCAGCTCACGCTCGGGATAAAACAGCCACGAGTCGCAGCCAGCCAACAAGGCCATCGCGAGCAGTAAGCACAGACCACGCATCACTTGCCGCCCGCGCGCACTTCTTCGCGCGCTTTAAAGGTAGCGTCATAGATACGCTCGGCCAATCGTGAAAACGGCAGGCTCTGGATCCACACCGTGCCAGTGCCCTTGAGTGTGGCCAAGACGATACCTTCACCGCCAAACAGCATACTTTTTAAACCGCCCGCGAGGGCAATGTCGTAGTCAATGCCCTGGGTGAAGGCCACCAAGCAACCGGTGTCCAAGCGCAACGTTTGATTATTCAATTCTTTGCGAATCAGCGTGCCGCCGGCATGCACAAAGACCAGACCATCGCCTTCGAGCTTTTGCAGGATAAAACCCTCACCGCCGAAAAAACCGACGCCCAAGCGTTTGTTAAAACTAATACCGATGGCGGTACCATAAGCCGCGCACAGAAACGCATCCTTTTGGCAGATCAGCGTGCCGCCCACCTGCGCCAAACTAATCGGCACCACACTGCCCGGATAAGGCGCGGCGAAGCCCACCTGAGCGGGGCCTTTGCCAGCATTGCTGAAATGGGTCAGAAAAAACGACTCGCCGGTCAGCAGGCGCTTACCCGCACCCCACAATTTGCCCAACAAACTACTGCTAGAGCCATCGCCCATACGGGTGTCAAAGCGGACGCCGTCGGTCATGTAATTCATCATCCCGGCTTCGGCGATTACCGTCTCGCCGGGATCAAGGCTAATTTCGACTGTCTGCGCCGAGGCGCCAAGGATTTCATAATCAAGCTTGTGGCTAGACATTTATGCCCTCCGCACCCGCTGGCGACTAAAGAATATTCGAGTAATCGGCTTCAATCCGGTCGAGACTCAGGTGATTGAGGAAGTTCGAGAAACACATCCATGCAGACAACGCATTCAAATCGCTGAACTGCGCCGGCAAATACTTCGGCGGCACCACCAGGCCCTCATCCACTAACTGGCGCAGGGTGCGCATATCATCGAGGGTGGTTTTGCCACAGAACAGCAACGGAATCTGCTCCAGCTTGCCTTTGCGCACGGCCAACTGGATGTAGTTGTAAACCATGATAAAGCCCTTCAAATAGGACAAATCTTTGGTAAACGGTAAACCTTGCGGCGTGGAGCCACGGAACACCCGGCTGCTATTGCCGTAGCTGTCTTCCATGCTGAAACCCTGCTCACGGTAGAACTCAAAAATCTGCAGAAAATCCGCGCCCTCCTCGGCCATATGGATGGCACGGGTGCGGTTGGTCAACTTGCGTAAGCGCGTGGGGTAGGAAGCAAAAGCGATCACCTCCATAAGAATCGCCAAGCCTTCCTGAGTGACCGTTGACGAGGGCGGCCCCTTCGCCAAAAAGGTGCAAAACGGCTGATTCTGGCCATTTAGCGTGGTGCCTACATGCACCAACCCTTCATGCACTTCCAAAGCCCGCACATCACGTTCGTTGAACATGGCATCGGCGCGAATCTTGATGTAATCGGCACCCGCCGCGGCATCCGCGACAATGCCATCAGACTCAAACACCCGAATGATGTCGTCACCATCACCGAACACACCACTCAGGCGACTTTGCAGCATCGCTACGGCGTCTTTGGCGGTCAGGGTCTTGGCCTCGTCCTTCAAGTCGCCGCGACCGGCAATGTTGTCTAGGTAGTCTGAGAGCATCAAGCCAAGGTCGGACAAGGTCGGGTCGCCGGCATGAAAGGCATCGGTGGCGGCGCCATACAGCTCTTGCGAGATCAGGCCAAAGTCTTCGGTGCCGCGCGCTTCCAGCATGCGGATTACCATGCGGTACTCCTTGCACATGCGGCGCATGATTTTGCCTACCGGGTTGAACTGGCCAAGCAGGCGAGTGACATCACGCTCAATGTTCTGAAATTCGAGCTTCTTCGCCCCCGAATCAAACCCGAGCGGCCGTCCTAGGTAATAGGCCCGATCAATCTCGGGTAAATGTTTGCCCTTGCCCTTGAGAAAGGCCTTGCGGATATCATCGTCCCACTTGATGGCATCGAGCACACGAATCGGGGTTTGCGCCTCGACAATACGGTCGGACAGCATGCGAATAGTTTGCTGGTAGTCGTCGGGGTTAGTGCTCATCTGTGCCTCATTGTTCTATGCGCTGGTAACGTGCGCTTTCGATAAATACATCGGTATTGGCTGGCTCATTCAAATAGCCAAACACCTGCGTTAGTGGGCTACTGACCAAGGCGCCGGCCGAGCCTTGGCTTTCAACTACCTGGCCCTGCAGCGTGCCGTTTTTCAGCTCCTGCAAAAAACGCTCGGGATCCAGACTGTAAAGTACCAGCTCGTTACGCTTAGTGATCTCAAAGCCGGCAATGGCATAGTTCTCGCCAAAGCGCTTGGGCAAACCTATGGAGGCGTACCAACGCTCGCCACTATGGGCCACGGTAAACGGATACACCTCGGGCTCGGCATCCTGGCCGAGCACACGAATTTGCGCGACATAATGGTTGCCGGCAGTGACGCTAATTTGCAGCTGTAACTGCTCGCCCCATTCGTTGTCCCGCTGCCAGCTGCCCAACAGCCGGGTCGGAGCCGCTTCCAGCGCTGCAATGGGGCTGTTAAACAGCACCAAACAACCGCTTAGCAACAGGCAAGAACAGCTCAACAACAGCACACGCAAGGCATTCATTTGGCTCTCCAACAACGCAGTGATTTGCAAAAACCGGCCATTAGCGCGCAGCAATATTACAAACCCATTACCAAGCGTAGATAACGGCGTAATAAACCGCGCATTTCATCTTCATCAAGGTTGCCCGGGCCATCCAACAAGCCTTGATACTCCAACTGCAAAATGATCGCGGTTAGCACTTGGCCATCTTCATCCGGCTGACGCGAGCCAAGCGCGCGAAAGAACCGAGTAACCCCCTGCAAGATGATTTTACGCTGCGCGAGCGCCAAGGCTACCAAGCTGGGATTAAGCAACGCCTCCAAGCGAAACGCCTGCTCAGCAAGCAAGTTGTCTCGATTAGCACTTAGCTGGGCGCGCACATAGGCAATGGCAACTTCAATGCATTGTTCTATCAATTGCTGACGCGAGGCATCATCGGCCGTTAAGTCGGCGAGCAGGGCTTGGAACTGCGTTTCAACACCACCCCAAAACGCCGCCATATGCGCGGCACTGCGCTCGACAAACAAGGCAAAGGCGTCGGTAATCAGGTCGTTAATGTCTTTGAAGTAATAGGTGGTAGCTGACAAAGGCACCGCCGCCTCTGCAGCGACGGCGCGGTGGCGCACAGCACGCACGCCGTCACGCACGACAATGCGCAGAGTGGCGTCCAGAATCGCCTGACGGCGCAATTCACTGCCACTGCGCAAGGCCTTGCGGCCTTGATACTGAACGCTCTCGGCCACTTCACTGGCTACCTGTGAGGCGCTGAGCTTGCTGGTTTTTTCAATCACGCACTGATCCCTGTGGTTGCTGATAGTCCACGCGTGGTGCCGCCCGGTTAAGAAGCCCAACAATAGCCGTGCGAGCAACGTATTTGCCACAATAAAAAACCGCCCGTAGGCGGTTTTTTATCAGCGCCGATTAGGCTTCGTGGCGCATATGTGGAAACAGAATTACATCACGAATCGACGGGGCATTGGTCAGCAGCATGACCAAACGGTCGATACCGATACCCTCACCGGCGGTCGGTGGCATGCCATATTCCAGAGCACGCACGAAGTCGGCATCATAATGCATGGCCTCGTCGTCACCCGCGTCCTTGTCGGCTACCTGAGCCATAAAGCGCTCGGCTTGGTCCTGAGCATCGTTAAGCTCGGAATAGGCGTTAGCGATTTCACGGCCACCGATAAACAGCTCAAAACGATCGGTCACGCTCGGGTTGTCATCATTGCGACGGGCCAGCGGCGACACTTCAAACGGATATTGAGTAATGAAGTGCGGCTGCTCCAACTTGTGCTCGACCAGCTCTTCGAAAATCATCACCTGCAGCTTGCCCAAGCCTTCGAAGCCAATCACTTTGGCACCGGCTTGCTTGGCAATGGCGCGGGCTTTGTCGATGTCTTGCAAGTCCGCCGCAGTCAACTCCGGGTTGTACTTAAGGATCGAATCGAACACCGACAGACGCACAAAAGGTTCGCCAAAGTGGAACAGCTTGTCGCCGTACGGCACGTCGGTGCTGCCCAATACCAGCTGGGCCAGTTCACGGAACAACTCTTCGGTGAGGTCCATATTGTCTTCGTAATCGGCGTACGCCTGATAGAACTCCAACATGGTGAACTCAGGGTTGTGCCGAGTCGACACGCCCTCGTTACGGAAGTTACGGTTGATCTCGAACACCCGCTCAAAACCGCCGACGACAAGACGCTTGAGATACAGCTCCGGCGCGATGCGCAGGTACATGTCCATGTCTAGAGCATTGTGGTGGGTTTCAAACGGGGTAGCCGCCGCGCCGCCGGGAATGGCTTGCAGCATCGGCGTTTCCACTTCGAGGAAATCACGCTGCATAAGGAACTGGCGAATATGCGCGATGACTTGCGAACGCACACGGAAGGTCTGGCGCACGTCTTCGTTAACGATCAGGTCAACGTAGCGCTGGCGATAGCGGGTTTCGGTGTCAGTCAGGCCGTGGTGTTTGTCGGGCAGCGGACGCAGCGACTTAGTCAGCAAGCGCACGTTGCTCATTTCCACGTACAGATCGCCCTTACCGGAGCGGGCTAAGCAGCCCTCGGCGGCAATGATATCGCCCAAGTCCCAGTGCTTAACCGCTTCCAGCGTTTCGGCCGGCAGGGTTTTGCGGTTGACGTACAACTGAATCCGCCCGCTCATGTCTTGCAAGACCAAGAACGAACCACGGTTGAGCATCAAGCGACCGGCAACCTTGACTGGAATAGCCGCAGCAGCCAGTTCTTCTTTAGTGCTCTCGGCGTACTGCTTCTGCAAATCTGCGCAGTAACTGTCACGGCGAAAGTCATTTGGGAAGGCATTGCCCTGCTCGCGAGCGGCCGCCAGCTTTTCCTTGCGCTGGGCAATCAGCTTATTTTCTTCTTGCTGCAGTTCGTGCAAATCGAGGGGTTGGTCGCTCATGGTCGTCGTCATTCCGTCACGCTATTCGTTGATTCATGCGCCGACCCAGCACGGGCCGGCCGGCAAAAAAATTACAGGCCTTGCTTGAGGCTGGCCACCAAGTACTCGTCGATATCACCGTCGAGTACGTTGACGCAGTCGCTACGCTCAACATTGGAACGCAGGTCTTTGATCCGCGACTGGTCGAGCACGTAGGAGCGAATCTGGTGACCCCAGCCGATGTCCGACTTGGTGTCTTCCAGGGCCTGGGAGGCGGCGTTGCGTTTCTGCACTTCCTGCTCGTACAAGCGCGCCCGCAACATTTTCATCGCGGTGTCTTTGTTGGCGTGCTGGGAGCGTTCGTTCTGGCAACTGACCACGGTGTTGGTCGGTACGTGCGTAATACGGACGGCCGAGTCGGTGGTGTTGACGTGCTGGCCGCCCGCGCCGCTCGCCCGGTAGATATCGATCTTGAGGTCATTCGGATCGATTTCGACATCGACCTCGTCCGGTTCGGGCAGCACCGCAACGGTTGCCGCCGAAGTATGAATTCGTCCGCCGCTTTCGGTCACCGGCACGCGCTGGACCCGGTGAACACCGCTTTCGAACTTGAGCTTGGCGAACACGCCGGTGCCCTTGATATTGGCAACCACTTCCTTGAATCCGCCGACATCGGATGCGCTCATGCTGACTGGCTCAACCTTCCAGCCCTGCTCGGCCGCGTATTTCTCGTACATCCGGTAAAGATCGGCGGCAAATAACGCCGCTTCCTCGCCGCCCGTCCCGGCACGAATTTCCAGCATGGCAGGCCGCGCATCGGCGCTGTCA